>JAKONB010000114.1 GCA_022702195.1 Beijerinckiaceae bacterium
CCTCCAACGTCGAGGGCTACTACCAGGAGATCGGCCGCGCCGGCCGCGACGGCCTGCCCGCCGACACGCTCACCATCTACGGCCTCGACGACATGGCCCTGCGCCGCCGCCAGATCGACGAGAAGGACGTGTCCGACGAGCGCCGCCGGGTGGAGCGGCGCAAGCTCGAGGCGATGATCGCCCTGTGCGAGGGCGCCACCTGCCGCCGGCAATCCCTGCTCGGCTATTTCGGCGAGGCGAGCGAGCCGTGTGGACGCTGCGACCTCTGCCGCAGCGGAATCTCGCTCATCGACGCCACCGTGCCGGCCCAGAAGCTGCTCTCGGCGATCGTGCGCACCGGCCAGCGCTTCGGCGCGGCCTATGTCTGCGACGTGGTCCACGGCAAGGAATCCGACACGATCCGCCGCAACGGCCACACCGCCCTCAAGACCTTCGGGGTCGGCGCCGACAAGCCGATCGCCGCCTGGCGCGCCATGCTGCGCCAGCTCTTCGCCGCGGGGGCGGTCTCCGAGAACGGCGACGGCTTCGGGGGCCTCTCCCTCACCGAGAAGGGCGAGGCGATCCTGTTCGGCCGCGAGACCATCCAGATGCGCCCCGATCCCGAGCCGAAGGTGGCCGAGCCCCGCGACCGCAAGCGCGCGGCGGCCCGCGAGGATGCGAGCCTCGACCTCGACCCCGCCACCGAAGCCCTGTTCCAGCACCTGCGCGGCCTGCGCGCGACCATCGCCCGGGGCGAGGGCATCGCCGCCTTCATGGTGTTCCCGGACCGCACCCTGATCGAGATGGCGCGGGCCAAGCCGGTCGATCTCTACGCCCTGCGCACCGTCCACGGGGTCGGCGAGCGCAAGCGCGAGGCCTATGGCGACCGTTTCGTGTCGGCGATCGCCGAGTTCCTCGCCCACGCGCCGGCCGGTTCGGCGTGATTGCGGTTTCGCACTCGTCTCGGGCGCGCGGGATCGTGTAGGGACGGGCTGTTCCCGGCGCCCACACCCAGACGGACGGACGAATCATCTCACACGAACCCCCGCCCCAGCCGCGCCAGGTCTTCTACATGCCCGGCTTCGACCCGCGCGAGCCGGAGACCTATTGGGGCCTGTTTCGGCGGGAGAGCCGGCTCACCGCCTCCCGGCGCGGAATGGCGATCACGGTGAGCGATCCGCGCCGCTCGGCGGATGGGCTGCGCCTCGATTGGGACGTCCAGGTCGACGGCAACCGGACCCGCTATGCCTTGCTGCGCTGGGACGACATCGTCCGCGCCCGCTTCCCGCGCCCGAACTGGCGGCGCCTCGTGGCGGTGCCGTCCCTGTGGTGGCGGCTCTATCGCTGCGGCTACGTGAAGCGGTTCCGGCGGGAGGCGCGGCGCTTCGCCCGCGTCATCCTCGGCGTCCACCTCATCTACCTCACGCTGGTCGCGGCCAGCCTGCTCATCGCCGTCGGCCTCCTGCGGCTGGTCCCGGAGGCCGCGCATGTCTACGCGGCCCTCGCGGTGCCGCCGGTCGCCTACGCGATCCTCGCGGGGCTGATGATGGCGACCCGCGGCAAGCCGTTCTACGTGGCGCATCTGGTCGACGACACCGCCTTCACCCACGACCATGCCGGGGGGGCCGAGACCCGGATGCGCGACCGCCTCGATGCCTTCGCCTGCGCGATCGCCGCCGCCGAGGGCCGAGCGAGCGAGATCGTGGTGATCGGCCATTCCTCGTCGAGCTTCCTCGGCCTCGAGGCCCTCGACCGGGTGCTGCTGCGCGACCCCGATTTCGGCACGCGCGGCACCCCCGTCTCCTTCGTCAGCCTCGGCAGCGTCATCCCGTGGATCACCCTCGATCCGCGCGCCAAGGAGATGCGCGACGCCCTGGCGCGGGTGGCGGCCTCGGATGCGATTCGCTGGCTCGACGTGCGGGCCAAGTGGGACTGGCTCTCGGTGCACCAGCGCAACCCGCTGAGCGCCTCGCACCTGCCGGCCCCGGTCCCGCACCGGCCGGTGGAGCTGCATGTGCGGATCGAGCACCTCATCGAGAAGCGCATCATCGCCCGGCGCAAGTGGAACCTGTTCCGCATGCACTTCCAGCTTCTGATGTCGAGCCGTCTCACCACCGCCTTCGATTACGTCGCCTTCGTCGCCGGCCCCGAGCCGGTCCACCAGGCCATCGACCGATTGCGGATCGAGCGGCGGATGCGACGGCTGCGGGACCGCGAGGAGGATCGGGAAGAGGCCTGATCCCCGGCGAATCCGCCTCGCGCGGCGGACCGTTCGGCGATCGCATGTTGCCAGGGCGCGTCGTTACCCTCTAGAGCCGTCACGACCGAGACGGCCGCGCAGGCGAGACAGCCACGGGGGATCGTATCGAGAGGGGTCGCATGTTCCGCAACGATGTTCCGATCACCCCCGAATTGGTGCGCCAGCACGGCCTGACATCCGACGAGTACGCGCGCTTCCGCGGTCTCATCGGGCGCGACCCGACGCTCACCGAGCTCGGGATCGTCTCGGCCATGTGGAACGAGCATTGCTCGTACAAGTCCTCACGCAAGCACCTGCGCGGCTTGCCGACCAAGGCGCCCTGGGTGATCCAGGGACCGGGCGAGAATGCCGGCGTCATCGATATCGGCGACGGGCTCGCCTGCGTCTTCAAGATGGAGAGCCACAACCACCCGAGCTTCATCGAGCCCTATCAGGGCGCGACCACCGGCGTCGGCGGCATCCTGCGCGACGTGTTCACCATGGGCGCGCGGCCGATCGCGGCACTGAACGCCCTGCGCTTCGGCTCGCCCGACCATCCGCGCACCCGCCACCTCGTCTCCGGCGTGGTCGCGGGCATCGGCGGCTACGGCAATTCGTTCGGCGTGCCCACGGTGGGCGGCCTCATGGGCTTCCATTCGCGCTACGACGGCAACATCCTGGTCAACGCCATGGCGGTGGGCCTCGCCCGCACCGACGCGATCTTCTACGCGGCGGCCACGGGCGTCGGGAACCCGATCGTCTATCTCGGCTCCAAGACCGGGCGCGACGGCATCCACGGCGCCACCATGGCCTCGGCCGAGTTCGACGACGCCTCGGAATCGAAGCGTCCCACCGTGCAGGTCGGAGACCCCTTCGCCGAGAAGCTGCTGCTCGAGGCCTGCCTCGAACTGATGGCCTCGGGCGCCGTTATCGCCATCCAGGACATGGGGGCCGCCGGCCTCACCTGCTCGGCGGTGGAGATGGGCGCCAAGGGCGATCTCGGGGTCGAACTCCACATCGAGAAGGTGCCGGCCCGCGAGGCGGGCATGAGCGCCTACGAGATGATGCTGTCCGAGAGCCAGGAGCGCATGCTCATGGTGCTCAAGCCCGGCATGGAAGCCGAGGCCGAAGCGATCTTCGTGAAATGGGGGCTCGACTTCGCCATCATCGGCCACACCACCGACACGTTGCGCTTCGTCGTCAAGCATGACGGCGTGGTGATGGCCGACCTGCCGATCAAGGAACTCGGCGACGAGGCCCCGCTCTACGACCGGCCGCACATCGCCAACACGCATCGGCCGGTGATCGCCGCCGCTGCGGTGCCGGCGCCGGCCTCCCTCACCGACGCCCTCAAGCGCCTCGTCGGCTCGCCCGACCTCGCCTC
>JAKONB010000121.1 GCA_022702195.1 Beijerinckiaceae bacterium
CTTCGACGCGCTGGTCTCGCTCTGCTTCAACATCGGGCCGGCGGCCTTCGCGCGCTCCAGCGTGGTCCGGCGCCTCGCGGCCGGGGACCGCGACGGGGCGGCCGAGGCGATCCTGCTCTGGAACCGCCCCGCCGCCCTGATCCCGCGCCGGGGCGCGGAATACGACCAGTTCCGCACGCCCTACGCGCAGGCCCTGCCCCGGGCGCGGCGGGGCGATGCCGCGCCGGTGGCGCATCCGGCGTCCCCGCGCCCGGCCCTGCCGGCGCCCCGGCGCGCGGCGGCCCACGCCCGCCCCCTCCCCGCGCCGCGCCGCCCGATGGCGGCCGGGCCCGCCGGCCGGCTGGCCCGGCTCTGGGCCGCCCTGCACCGCCTCGGGCGCGACGCCTGATCCCTCCCTTCGCCCCCACGGAGACCCGGACCATGCCCCCCATTCCGCGCCCCGCGCCCCTCCGCGCCGCATCGGCGGCGCTCCTGACGCTCACGGCCCTACCCGCCCGCGCGGGGGACGGGCCGGGGAACGTCCTGCTGCCCTGGGGCGACGCCCTCGCACTCCTCGTTCAGGGGATCGGCGGCGTCCTGCTGCCCCTGGCGATCACGGCGGCCACCGCCGCCCTGGCGCGGCTCACCGGCCCGCTGCGGCTGCTCGTCACCGCCGCCCTGGTGGAGCGGCTGGTGCGCAATGTCGGCGATTACGCCGTCAACGCGGTGGCGGGCGCGGTGCGGGGCCGGACCCTGTCGATCCCGCTCGGCTCGGCGGTGATCGCCCGCGCGGTGCAGCGGGCCCTCGACCAGGCGCCGGGCTGGCTGGTGAAGGCGGCCGGCGGCGTGGACGGGCTGGGCGAGAAAGTGTTTCGTAGCCTGCCCCTCGAGGAGGCCGCCACCGCCGACAACACCCTCGCGCCCGCCCTCGCCGCCGCGCGGGAGCGCCCGCGGCCCTGATCCCGAGCTTTCCCGACCAAGATCCGGCGGACCGGAGGATGCGGGATGGAGAAGATCGCCCTCGAGGGATTCCGCCTGATCCTGTCCCATGACGGGGCCGGCTGGGTGGTGGCGGTCCTGCTCGGGCTGGCCTGCTGGCACCTCCACCGCGAGGCGCGCGCCGCGCAGGAGGCCCGGATCGGCGAGACCGGCGCCACCGCCACGGCCCTGGAACGGGCCTCCCAGACCAACGCCGCCGTGGCGGCCGCCCTGGAGAGCCGCACCCGCGTGCTCGAGGACCTGTCGCGGGTGGCCGCCGGGATCGCCCACGGCGTCGAGCGCAACGACGAGCGCGCCCGCGAAAAATTCGACGAGATCCTGCGGCGGATCGGCGAGACCCGGCCCCGCCCCTGACACCCTGGAGACCACGCCATGCCGCCCCTGTTCGACCCGACGCGCGACCGCCACGCCGCCGCCGCGCTCCGCCTGCGCGCCGCCCGACACCGCTTCGACCGCTCCACCGCCGCCCTGCACCAGGCCGCCCTGGCGCATATCGCCGGCCAGCGCGTCGCCAGCGCCACCCTGCGGGCCGCCCTCGACCGTCTCGCGGCGCGGCCCGCCCCGTCCTTGTGAAGCGGATCGGGGCGCCGCCGGGAACCGGAGGGCTCCGGTTCCACTTGGGCCCCCATTCAGGGCGCATTCAGTGCCTCGATCCTAGTACCCTGGACCCATGCGCATCCTTCTCGCCCTGCTGTTGATCGGCCTGACCATCGCGGGGTTCGCGACGGGTTCGGTGGACACGTTCGCGGAGGAGACCGGCGCGAACGGCACCGGGACGGTGGCGGTGCCGCTGAGCGCGATGCCGGCCAGCGATGCCTGCCTGAGCGCCGCGGATCTGCGCGAGGCGGTGGCGGACAAGCGGGTGATCGAGCCGGTGGCGGCGATCAAGGCCGCGCGTCAGGTCATCCCGCGCGCCGAGATCCAGCGCGCCCGCCTGTGCCGGCACGACGAGACGCTGGTCTACCTGCTGACGGCCTTGCGCCGGGACGGGCGGTTCGTGCACGTCATGGTGGGCGCCACCACCGGACAGATTATCGAGCCCTGAGGGGCCGATGGGCCGGGACCGGCCGAACCGAAGGAGGACGGAACCGTGCGGCTGCTCGTGGTGGAGGATGACCGGGACATCAACCGGCAGGTGGTGAGCGCGCTGGAGGAGGCCGGCTACGTGGCCGACAAGGCCTTCGACGGCGAGGAGGGCGGCTATCTCGGCGAGAGCGAGCCCTACGACGCGATCATCCTCGACATGGGCCTGCCCAAGGCCGACGGCGTCAGCGTGCTGCAGAAATGGCGCCGGGCCGGGATCAAGACCCCGGTGATCATCCTCACCGCCCGCGACCGCTGGTCCGACAAGGTCGACGGCTTCGATGCCGGCGCCGACGATTACGTGACCAAGCCCTTCCACATGGAGGAGCTGATGGCCCGGGTGCGCGCCCTGCTGCGCCGGGCCGCCGGCCACGCCACCAGCCAGATCGCCTGCGGCCCGGTGGTGCTCGACACCCGCTCGGGCCGGGTCTTCGTCGACGGCAACCCGGTCAAGCTCACCAGCCACGAATACCGGCTGCTCTCCTACCTGATGCACCATACCGGCCGGGTCGTCTCCCGCGCCGAACTGACCGAGCACCTCTACGACCAGGATTTCGACCGGGATTCGAACACCATCGAAGTGTTCGTCGGACGGCTGCGCAAGAAGCTCGCGGTGGACCTGATCCAGACGGTGCGGGGCCTGGGCTATCTCGTGGATCCGACCCAGCCGCCGTCGCGGGTGTGACGTCAGCCTGTCCCGGCGAGATCCGTCAAGGCGAAAACGTCGCCCTTGAAGAGCAGCGGGACGGCATGGATCGTCGCCATGGCATCGGCGAAGCAATCAGCCGTGTTGAGTTGAGCCGGATGCCCCGTACCCGTGCCATACCGGGCGAAGGCGTCGATCGCCTGTCCGCCCGCCTCCGGCGGGATCTCCGGGAGACGGATGCCAGCCGCCTTCGGAAACGCATCCAGATCCGCCTGCACGACAGCGATGGGACCCTGCGGCTTCCGGCGAAGCGCCAGCACCGCTTCATAGACGGCGATCGCGGACGTGAACGGATCGGGGGCGACCTCCAGGCGGTCGAGCAACGCATCGCCGCCGGCTTCGGATGTCAGGATCGCCACCGGGGCCGACGCGTCGACGAACATCAAGCGTCACCGCTGAGTGCGTCGTAAAAGGCCTTGTCGGCTTCGAGCCCAGTGGGTGGATAGGAGGCGATGCGCGCCCGGATCGGCCGAATCCGCTCGCGCAAGCTGAGCTTCTCGGCGTTGGGCTGCAATTCGTTGCCGACGGCGAGCTTGATCGCTTCGATCAGGGCGATGCCATTCTGCTCGGCGAGGGTGCGCACGAGCCGGTCGGCCTCGGGGGCGGGGATGTGACGTGCCATGGTCGATCCCTTCGATCCGCCTGTGTACATACGGTCGTCGTTACGACAACACCAAACCCTCGCGGTGGCAGACTTCGGACAAACGGTGCGTTACGGATGACGATGAGATCCGCATGACCGGCTTCCCCACCTGGCTGCCCCTGCGCCGCCGCTCCATCGCCGTGCGCCTCGCCACTTCGGCGCTGCTGGCGAGTTCGGCGATCCTGCTCATCGCCGCCGGCATCCTGACGACCCTGTACCGGGAGAACACCGAGCGGGCCTTCGACAGCCGGCTCCTGGTCTATGCCAACAACCTCGCCACCGACCTCGTCTCGCCCAACGATCCGGAGAGCCGCTCCTTCACCCTGAGCGATCCGCGCTTCGACCTGCCGCTCTCGGGCTGGTACTGGCAGATCGGGCGCCCCGACGCGAAGCCGCGCGACCTGCGCACCTCGCGCTCCCTCGTGGGCGTGCCGCTGAAACCCGCCACCGCGCCGGATTCGAAGGCCGGGATCGGCCAGATCCGGCAGGGCTACGGCAAGGCGCAGGACGATCGTGCCCTGCGCATCATCGAGCGCGATGTCGATCTCGGCGAGGAGGGACGCTACACCGTGCGGGTGGCCGGCCCCGCCGACGAGATCGCCAACGATGTCGGTCGCTTCCGCTTCTCCCTGATGGTGACCTTCGGCCTGCTCGGCCTGTCGCTGGCGCTCACCACCCTGCTGCAGATCCGGTTCGGCCTCGCCCCCCTGGCCAAGCTGCGCACGGCGCTCGGCGCCATCCGCCGGGGCGAGACCGACCGCATCACCGGCGAGTATCCGCGCGACATCGCGCCGCTGGCCGGCGAGGTGAACCTGCTCATCGAGACCAACCGGGAGATCCTGGAGCGCGCCCGCACCCAGGTCGGCAACCTCGCCCACGCCCTGAAGACGCCGCTTTCGATCATCGTCAACGAGGTCGGCTCGTCCGACGCGCCGGAGGACCTCGCCCTGAAGATCCGCGAGTAGGCGGCGGTGATGCGCGATCAGGTGAACTACCACCTCGACCGGGCGCGGGCGGCGGCGCTCGCGGGCACGCTGGGCACCTCCACGGAGATCGAGC
>JAKONB010000133.1 GCA_022702195.1 Beijerinckiaceae bacterium
GGGGCGCCGATGGCGGCCGCCGCGCGGGCGATCTCGCCGGCCCCGTCGGCCTGGAGCCGGGAGAAGCTCTGGCGCCCCGTCTCCTGCAGGATGCCGACGAGGTTGACCACCACGTCCGACCCCTCCACCGCCCGGGTGATCGAATCCGGGTAGCGCAGGTTGGCCTGGACGGCGACGATCTGGCCGACGCGGCCGAGCGGCTGCAGGAACAGGGCGAGGTCGGGCCGGCGCACCGCCACCCGGATGCGGTAGCCGCGCTTGGCCAGGGCCCGCACCACGTGGCGGCCGAGGAAGCCCGAGCCGCCGAACACGGTGACGAGCTGGTCCGCCGGGCGGGTGAGGGGGAGTGTCTCGAAGCCGGTCATCGTTCAAGGTCTCGAAAGCGGCCCCGGTGCGCCCGTCCGCGACCCCCGATCGGGGCGCGGCTCCGCGCCGGTCCTCGTCTGATGCCGGCCTTCAGGCTGCCGACGGGCCTTATCTAGAACAGAACGGTCCCGGACGGGAGCGTCGCCTCTCCACAAAATGCTCCCGCGCCCCGCATCAGGACAGGCGCCCTTGGGTCTCCCGCCCGATCGCCGGGAGGCGCCGGCTCAGCCCCTTGTGGAGATGGACCATCAGGGCGATGCCGAAGAGCGGGGTGAGCAGGTTGAGCACCGGCACCACCATCAGGCCGGCGAGCAGGGAGCCGGCCGCCAGGGTGGTGAACCCGAAATGCCGCCGCATGGCGCCGGCCTCCGGCATCGGCCGGAACCGGCCGGCGGCGAGTTCGAAATATTCCCGCGCCAGCAGGTAGGCATTGGCGCCGAAGAACGCCACGAGGTTCACCCCCGGCACGAAGAACAGGATCAGCGCCACGAGATTCACCGCGAGCGCGAGGCCGGCGAAGCGCAGGGCGTAGAGCATCGCCTGGCCGAGCGGCAGGGCGACGCCGGGGGGATCGTTGGGGAAGTCGGTGCGCTCCACGATGGCGGCCGCGTCGTCGAGGAAGTAGCCCGCCACCAGGATCGAGACCGCCGGCATCACGTAGGCGAGGCCCACGAACAAACCGGCCCCGGCGAAGAACACCGCCAGGGTGTCGAGGAAGGGATAATCCACCGACAGGTGGTGGTTCGACAGGAACCAGCCGATCGCCTTGGTCAGGGCGAACCAGATCACCACCAGGAGACCGAGGGTCAGCGCCAGCGATTTCCACAGGATGGCCCGCAGGGGCGGTGAGAAGACCTGCCGGAGGGCGGCGAAGGCGGCCTGGAAGAGCATGCCGGTGCGATCCTGTCGTCTCGAGCGGTGCCGACGGATCGCCGCCCCCGCGTCACCCGTCGGCCCGAGGTTCTGGCGGGGCGGGCGGCCGAGCGCAAGTCCGGGCACGGACGAGTCCGTACGGATCGGGACCGTTCGGGCTGCCGGCCGCCGGTATTCCCCGGCGCCGCTCTCTGATAGGCCGGCCTTCGATTCCGGGGATCGGGACGAGATTGCCGCCCATGCCGCATGCGACCCTGCCGCGTACCACCCGGCCCGAGCACGAGATCCGGCCGCCCAGCGTCGCGCCGCGCGTCGCGCCCCTGCCGGCGGATCCGGCGGTGATCGTCGTGGGCGCGGGCGCCGCCGGGATCGCGGCGGCGCGCCACCTCGTCGCGGCCGGTCTGCGGGTCGCGGTGCTGGAGGCGCGCGGCCGGGTCGGCGGCCGGGCGGTGACGGCGAACCTGCGCGGCCACCCCGTCGATCTCGGTGCGCACTGGCTCCATGCCGGGCCGGTCAACCCGCTGGTGCAGCTCGGGATCGCCCGGGGCGAGCCCCTGCGCGTCGCCGCCCAGGAGAGCCACGTCTTCGTGCACGGCCGCCGCGGCCGGGCCGCCGAGGAGACCGCCCTGGGCCGGGCCTTCGCCATCGCCGACCGCGCGATGATCGGACAGGCCGCCTGGGACGCCCCCGACCGGCCCGCCGCCAGCGCCCTGCCGCCGGGGCTCGGCCCCTGGGGGCGCCGCGTCGAACAGGTGCACGGCCTCGTCTCGGGCCGGCCGCTGACGGAGGTCTCGCTGCAGGACTTCCCCAGCATGGAATACGGCGACAACCACTTCATCGCCGGGGGCTATGGCGGCTACCTCGCCCGCCTCGCCCAGGATCTGCCCATCGGTCTGTCCAGCCCGGTGACGCGGATCGACTGGGGTGGCCCCGGCGTGACCGTGACGGTGGCGGATGGCCGCCGCCTGCACGCCGAGGCCGTGGTGGTGACGATCCCCACCATGGTGATGCGCGCCGAGCCGCTGTTCACGCCCGCCCTGCCGCCGGACATGGCGCGGGCGATCGCCGGGTTCGGCACCGGGATCTACGAGCACGTGGTGCTGCACTGGCCGTCGAGCCCGTTCCGGGGCCGGGACCGCATCGCCAACCTGGTGGGCGGGCGGCATCGGCCCCCCGGCATGCTCACCCGCGTCGACGGCACGCCGTTCCATTATTACGAACTCGACGCCCTCGCGGCCGCGGCCCTGGACGCGCGCCGGGCCGGCCCGGACGGGGCGCGGCACTGCGTGCGGACGGTCCTGGCCGCGCATTTCGGGCCGCGCGCCCTGCGCGACCTCACGATCCCGGTGGTCAGCGCCTGGCGTCACGACCCGTGGGCGCGGGGCTCCTGGGCGATCGTCCCGCCCGGCCACGCGCCGGCCCGCGAGCGGCTCCACGCCGATGTGGCCGGCCGGATCTGGTTCGCCGGCGAGGCCCTGTCGCGGGCGCAATGGGGCACCGCCGGGGGCGCCTACGCGGAGGGAGACCGGGCCGCGCGGGCGATCGTGGAGAGGCTGGGCGGTTAGTTACTGCGCCGGCTTGGGCGCGGCCTCCGGGGGAGCGTCGGCCGGAGCCGCCACGGGGGCCGGCAGCAGGACGTTCTTGGCGACGTTGCCCTCGGGGCCGTACTCGCCGGCCACCGCCAGGCAGGCCTGCTCGCGGTTGAGCTGCATCTGGTTCGACATCAGCGCGAACATGGTCTGCACCTTGGCGCCGAACGGCCCGCGCGGGGCGACGTCGGCGGCCTTCACGTTCTGCTTCTCGAGCAGGGCGTCGAACTCGGCCACGCCGATGCGGTAGCCGCAGACATTGGCGGCCGAGAAGATGTAGGCGGCGAATTCCAGGGCGCGCGGGGGTGGGGCGTTGCGGATCTGCGCCTCGGCGGCCCCCGGCGCGGTGAGCGCGAGCCCGAGGAGCGGAAGCGCGAGGGCGCGGCGGGACGGGAGCAGCATGGGCGATCCTCGGGATGGGGCGGACTCTGAGGGTCCGCTTCTGTCGGCCGGACCCAGATAGGCCGGTCCGCGGCCGCCACCAAGGTCACGCCGCCGCGCCGCCCCCCAACGTCCAGTCGATCGGGGCGCGGCCATGGGCCGCGAGCCAGTCATTGGCCCGGTCGAAGGGCCGCGAGCCGGCAAAGTCGCGGTGCCGGTTGAGGGGCGAGGGGTGGCCGCTCTCCACGATCCCGTGGCGCTCCGGGTCGATCAGGGCGGCGCGCGCCCGGGCCTGCGCGCCCCAGAGCAGGAACACCGCCGGCTCGGCGACGGCCGAAACCGCCGCCACCGCCTGGTCGGTGAGGGCGGACCAGCCAGAGCGCAGATGGGCGCCGGATTTGCCGGCCTCCACCGTGAGGGCGGCATTGAGGAGCAGCACCCCCTGGCGCGCCCAGGGGGTGAGGTCGCCGTCCCGCGCGGGGCGGTCCGGATCCGCGCCGGGCAATTCGGCCAGGATCACCTTGAGCGAGGCCGGCAGTCGCCGCTTGCCCACATACGAGAAGGCCAGACCGTTGGCGTCGCCCGGTGTGGGATAGGGGTCCTGGCCGAGGATCACCGCCTTCACCGCCGGCAGCGGCGTGAGGGTGAGCGCCCGGAACACCTGGTCGGGCTCGGGCAGCACCACGGCGCCCTCCGCGATGCGGGCATCCACCCGCGCGGCCACCGCCTCGGCCGAGCCGTCGGTGAAGAAGGGCAGGGCCGCCCAGGACGAGCCGGACTCGACGAAACGGCGCAGGGCGGCGGAGACGGATTTCATCGGGGCACCAGGATGCGGCCCTCCGCGGGGGCGGAGAGGGGAGCGTTGGCGCGGATGTAGGCCATGACCGCGTTGGCGACGAGCTGCCCGTCGGTGGCGCCGATCAGCGTCCTGCCCCGGGCGAGGGCGCCGTAACCGTTGCCGCCGTCGTAGAGGAAGTTGTTGGAGGCGACCGTGTAGGTGGCCTCCGGCCGGATCGCCTCCCCGTTCACCGTCAGGGCGGTGATGCGGCCCCCCGCCGGCGCGGCGGGATCGAGGGTCACGGTCAGGCCGGACAGGTGCGGGAAGCGCCCGGCCGGACGCCCGACATCGGCCAGGGCGCCCTCCAGCAGCCCCCGGATCTGCGCGCCGCTCAGGGCCACCAGCACCAGGGTGTTGCCGAACGGAAGTTCGGTGAGGATGTCGCGACGGGTCAGCACCGTCCCGGCCGGGTAGAGCCGGTCGCCCCGGATGCCGCCGCCATTGGTGATGGCGATCTCGGCGGCGGTGGCCGCCCGCATCGCATCGGCCACGAGGCTGCCGAAGCTCGCCTCGCGGACCCGCACGGCGGCGATCCGGCTGTCGAGGGGCGCGCGGGTCTCCCCCAGGGGCACGTCGAGTTCGCGCGACAGGGCCGCCTCCATCCGGCGGACGAGGCCCAGGGTCTCGGGATCCGGGGTCACCTCGGCCGAATCGTGGATGCGAAAGCCCGGACGCCAGGCGATCCGGCGGTTCGCACCCGCGCCGGTCGCCACCACGGTGACGTCGATGGCGGTGACGTAGCGGGCGTCGAAGCTCGATTCCGCCATCACGGTCCGCCCGTCGTAATGAAGGGCGAGATCGTGGTCGTGGCCCGAGAGCAGGATGTCCACGAGGCGGCCCCGGACGATGGCCTCGTCGGTGGGCCGGGCGGTGTGGCAGATGCCGACCACGAGGTCCGCGCCCTCCCGGCGCAGGGCCTGCGCCTCCCGCGCCAGGGTCTCGATCTCGTCGGTGAAGCGCAGGTCGCCCGATCGCGCCTTCTCCGGCGTGCTCGCCAGCGCGATCCCCACGATGCCGACCCGGACGCCGCCCAGCGCCACGATCGTGCGGTCGTGGAGACCGGGCAGCGGCTTGCCGGCGCCGTCGCGCAGGTTGGCGGCGAAGACCGGAAAATTCGCCTCGCCCATGCGCTGGGCGAACACCGCCGGGCCGAAATCGAATTCGTGGTTGCCGGGCACGAACACGTCCGGCGGCGCGCGGTTGAGGAGTTCGACGACATGCGCCCCGCGATCGAACCCGGACATCAGCGAGGGCGAGAGCGTGTCGCCCGCATGGGCGTAGAGCAGCGGCACGCCCCGGGCGCGCTCGGCCTTCACGATGGCGTTCAACCGGGCGAAGCCCCCGCGCCCCTCCACCTCCCCCATCAGGTAGACGTCGTTGACGAGGAGCAGGGTGAAGGTCGGCTCCGGCGCGGGGCCGTCCGTGGCGGCCGCAACCGGCCATCCGGGGCCGGCCCCGGCCCCGGCCCCGGCCCCGAATCCGGCCCCGACACCGAGGCCCAGGGTCTGGCGGCGGTTGGGTCGGATCATCGGTCGGGTCTCGCGATCGGGTCTCGGGCGGTCCCCCTCACTACACCGCGAACCGCGAAGGCGATGCGACGGGCGCGGTTTGCGGGGGATCGGCGCAACCGTATAGGGATGGGAGAGATCGGGGCGAAGGCAGGCGGGACGGGCCGGGGAGACGGCATGTCGCGCCCCGCCCGCGCGCCCGACGCTGGAAGCCCGCCCGTTCCCGGTCGATATCCCGGCCCACCACGCGGCCGATATCCCGACCGGTATGTTGGCCACGTCACCTGTGCCGCCCGCGCGGCGATCCGGAAGCCCGATGACCGAACACGTCGCACCGACATCCTTGCAGGAGGGCACGTTGCTCCAGGATCCGTCCCTCCGGGCCGCGCCCCAGCCGGTTCCGTCGGCCCCGCCGACGAGCGCGCCCTTGCCCGCCGAGCACCCGCCCGTGCGCTGGGGCCGGATCGGCGTGCTGCTCACCAACCTGGGCACGCCGGAGGGCACGAGCTACTGGCCGATGCGCCGCTACCTCAAGGAGTTCCTCTCCGACCGCCGGGTCATCGAGGTGCCGCGCCTGATCTGGTGGCCGCTCCTCAACCTGATCATCCTGACCAAGCGCCCGGGTCCCAAGGGCCGCGACTATGCCAGCGTCTGGAACAACGAGCGCGACGAGGGTCCGCTCAAGACCATCACGCGCGGGCAGGCCGAGGCCCTGCAGCGGGCCATGGGGGATTCGGTGGTGGTCGACTGGGCCATGCGCTACGGCAAGCCGGAGATGGCCGCGCGCATCCAGGCCCTCCTCGACCAGGGCTGCGACCGCATCCTCCTGGTGCCGCTCTATCCGCAATACGCGGCGGCGACCTCCGCCACCGCCTGCGACCAGGCGTTCAAGGCGCTGTTGAAGATGCGCTG
>JAKONB010000130.1 GCA_022702195.1 Beijerinckiaceae bacterium
GGCGACGCGAAGGAGTGGGGCATTCGCTTCAACGGCGCCTTCAACAACGGCAACACGCCGATCGACAACCAGAGCGTCCATTTCGGCACCGCCGCCCTCGCCCTCGACTATCGCGGCGAGCGCCTGCGGGCGAGCCTCGACCTCGGCTACCAGGAACTCGACTTCACCTCGCCGCTGCGCAACCGCAGCGTGGCGGCGGGCGTGCGCATCCCCCGCGCTCCCGACCTGACGCTCAACCAGCACCAGCCCTGGGAATACCGCGACAGCGCCAACCAGCAGCTCGCCACCCGGGTCGAGTACGACCTCACCCCGGACCTGACGCTCTATGGCGCCTACGGCGTGTCGAACTTCCGCCAGGAATACTTCGGGGGGGTGCTGACGATCTTCAACGCCCGCGGCGATTACCGAGATCCGGTCAGCTACCTGCCGTTCCACATCGTCAACCGGACGGCGGAGGCGGGCCTGCGCGGCACGATCGAGACCGGCCCGGTCAAGCACAGCTTCGGGCTCGCCGCGGTCGGGTTCTGGCAGGACCTCGCCCAGCCCCCGGCCCAGACCGTCGGCCCGACCATCGTGTCGAACCTCTACGATCCGGTCTCCGTGGCGCCGCGCTCGACGGTCGGCTTGTCGAACGCGACGCCCCGCACGTCGAGCCGCATCAACCGCAGCCTCGCCATCGCCGACACGCTCTCGGCTTTCGACGACCGGGTGCTGCTCACCCTGGGCGGTCGCTGGCAGAGCCTCGACGTGAATTCCTACAACGCCGTCACCGGATTCCGGACCGGCTCCAGCGACAGCGGCGCCTTCTCCCCGGGCCTCGGTCTGGTGGTGAAGCCGATCGAGCGACTCTCGCTCTACGCCAATTACGTCGAGGGGCTGACTTCACCGGCCCCGCCGGTCAACGCCGTCAACGCCACCGCTGCCTTCCCGGCCGCAATCTCGCGCCAGACCGAGGTGGGCGCCAAATACGATTTCGGCAGCGTCGGCGTCGGCTTCGCCGCCTTCGAGATCGCGCAGCCCTTCGGCTTCCTCGACGCGCGGACCCTGGTGTTCTCGGTAGATGGGCGCCAGCGCAACCGCGGCGTCGAACTCACGGTGTTCGGAGAGCCGGTGCCGGGCATCCGCCTCCTCGGGGGCATCAGCCTGCTCGACGGCGTGCAGGTGCGGGCACAATCGCCGGCCAATGTCGGCAAGGTCGCGGTGGGCGTGCCCGACATGCAGCTCAACCTCTACGGGGAATACGACCTGCTGGCGGGCCTCAGCCTCACCGGCCGGGTGATCTACACGGCGTCGCAATATTACGATCTGGCCAACACCCAGACGATCCCGAACTGGGCCACCCTCGATCTCGGCCTGCGCTACGCCACCATTTTCGAGAACCGGCCCCTGACCCTGCGCGCCAACGTCGTGAACGTGACCGGCCACAATTACTGGGCCTCCACCGGCCGGGGCATCCTCGCCCAGGGCACGCCGCGCACCTACCTGCTGTCGGCCTCCATGGACTTCTGAGGACCCGCCGATCCGGCTCGTGCCTGGACCGTCGGGACGCCTCGAAAACGGCCCCGGGGAGGCCCGGCGAGGGGAGTTCGCCGGGCCTCCGAGCTTGCAGCCTGATCAGGCCAGGGTGCGCCCCTCCTTCATGCCGAAGTCCAGGTAATGCTGGAGCGGGTCGATATGGGCGGCGGCGACATCCGGATTGTGCTGCAGATACGCGTTGGTATCGAAGCTCGTGCTCGGATTGCGTCCCTCGCGCCAACCGAATTCCTCGTAGTGGAGCAGGGGGTTCAAGCCCGCCGCAGCCACGTCGGGGTTGGCGGCGAGGTAGGCCGCCGGATCGAAATAGGCGTCCGGGGCTCGCCCTTCACCAGCACCGTGGTCGAGATAGTGGCGGAAGGCGAAATCCTCCGGTCCGATACTCTGTGACACCTGCTTGGCCGCGGCGGCGACGTCGGGGTTCTGCGCGAGGTAGAAGGCGGAGTCGAAATCGCCCACCAGGCCACGCCCGTTCTCGCCCGCCTGGACGCTCCGGCCCTCGCCTTGGCCGAATTGCAGGTAGTGATCGAGGGCGTTGACGCCGGCGGCCTTCACGTCGGGATTGAGCGACAGATAGGCGTCGGGCGAGAAGTTCTGGCCGGGGCTGCGGCCCTCGTGTTCCCCGAACTGGGCGTAATGCTCGACGGGGTTCAGTCTGGCCGTCGCCACGTCCGGATTCGCCGCGAGGTAATCCTTCGTCTGGAAGTAGGCATTCGGATCGCGTCCCTCGCGCCAGCCGAAGGTCTCGTAGTGGGTGTCGGCATCCACATGCGCCTTCCAGACGTCGAGATTGTGGGAGAGATACCAGACGTCGTCCACGAGGGCGTGCCCGTCCTTCTCCTGGATCACCCCATCCGTGAAGGTGAGGGTGCCGATGCCGCTCACGTCGTGCCGCACTCCGTCCGGACCGGTGAGGACGAGGGCCTCACCGACCAGGCTGACCTTGGAGTCGGCGAAGGCGAAGCCGAAGGTGGCGTCAGCGCTGGGAGCGTTCCCTTGGAGGGATACGGTCAGGACCGTCGAGCTCGACAAGCCACGTCCGTCCGAGACCGTATAGATGAAGGGGTCCGCCGCCTGGAGGCCATTGTTGATGTTGTTGGCGCCGATGGCCTGGTAGCTGTAACGGCCGTCCGCCGAGATCTCCAAGGTGCCGAAATCCGAGATCACGGTGGCTGTGCCGCTCACCGGGACATCCACGGTCAGCCCGCCGGCGAACCGCACTGCGGTGACGCGGAGCACGTCACCGGCATTGGGGTCGCTGTCGTTGGCGAGCACGTTGCCCGTCACCGCCGCCGCATGCGCCACCGCCGCGATGGTGTCCGACACGGCGTTGGGCGCTGCCTCGACCCCCCGGATCTGGGTTTGCAGGAAATGCTGCAGGGGATCGATGCCGGCGGCGGCGACATCGGGATGGGCGGCCAGATAAGCGTTGGTGTTGAAGTCGGGTCCCGGGTTGCGTCCCTCGCGCCAACCGAATTCCTCGTAATGGAGCAGGGGGTTCAAGCCCGCCGCAGCCACGTCGGGGTTGGCGGCGAGGTAGGCCGCCGGGTCGAAATAGGCGTCCGGGGCTCGCCCTTCGCCGGCCCCGTGGTTGAGGTAATGCTGGAGGGCGAAGTCCTCCGGCGAGATGCTCTGTGACACCTGCCGAGCCGCGGCGGCGACGTCGGGATTCTGCACGAGATAGAAGGCGGCGTCGAAATCGCCCACCAGTCCACGGACACTCTCACCGGCCTGGACGCTCCGGCCCTCGCCTTGGCCGAATTGCAGGTAGTGATCGAGGGCGTTGACGCCGGCGGCCTTCACGTCGGGATTGAGCGCCAGATAAGCATCGGGCGAGAAGTTCTGGCCGGGGCTGCGGCCCTCGTGTTCCCCGAACCGGGCGTAATGCTCGACGGGGTTCAGTCCGGCCGCCGCCACGTCCGGATTCGCCGCGAGGTACTCCCTTGTCTGGAAGTAGGCATTCGGATCGCGTCCCTCGCGCCAGCCGAAGGTCTCGTAGTGGGTGTCGGCATCCACATGCGCCTTCCAGACGTCGAGATTGTGGGAGAGGTACCAGACGTCGTCCACGAGGGCGTGTCCGTCCTTCTCCTGGATCACCCCATCCGTGAAGGTGAG
>JAKONB010000131.1 GCA_022702195.1 Beijerinckiaceae bacterium
CGGCGGGCCTCGCGGCCGGCTGCGGGGTGGCGATCTGGACCGAGCGTGGCCCGACCATCGTCCGATGGTATCGGGGGCCGGGTTTCACGATCAGCACGGTGTCCCTGGGCGACGTGCTCCCGCTGGACACCACCGCCTGCGGGCTGGTCTTCCAGGCCCACCTGCCGGACGCGGTCGTCGCGGCGGCCCGCCAGCGGCAACCGGGCGATTTCACGGGCGCGCCACCGACCCGCAAGGCGCTGACGGCCATCCGGAAGGCCGGCCTGGCGGAGCTGGACGAGCACCTGTTCCGGATGCTCACCGGCAAGGCGGCCCCCGTCTTCAACGCGCTCGGCGATCTGTCCTGCGTCGTCACCACCGTCTCGCGCCTCGATGCGGCGCAGGCCGAGGATCATCGCGCGGCGCTGCGCGACGTCGCCCGGCGCAGCACCGCCGAGGCCGGCGGATCCTGACCGTCATCGGCCGTCAGATCTTGGCGCTGCGCGCCAGCAGCCAGAGCAGATAGGCGCCGCCGATGAGGCCGGTGGTCAGGCCGATCGGCAGGTTGATGCTCAGGGGGAAGCGCTGGCTGATCAGATCGGCGGCGAGGAGCAGGCAGGCGCCCATCGCGGCGGCGGAGATCAGCGGCACGTCCGGCGATCCACCCAGGCGCCGGGCGAGCTGAGGCGCCGCCAGGGCGATGAAGGCGATCGGCCCGGCCGCCGCGGTGGCAATGGCCGCGAGCGCGACCGCGGTCATCACCAGGGTCAACCGCGTCCGCTCGACGCCGACGCCGAGCTGGCGGGCGGTCTCGTCGCCCATCTCGAGCAGGGACAGGCGGCGGGCATGGTGGAGCACGACGGGCACGATCAGGGCCAGGGCCACGGCACAGGGCGCGGCGTGCGACCAGCTCCGCGCGGTGAGCGATCCGGCGAGCCAGACCTGCGCCGAGACGGCCCGGTCGAGATCGCCCGCCACCAGCAGCACGGTGTTGATCCCGGTCAGCGTCGCACCGACGCCGAGGCCCACGAGCACCAGCCGGGACCCGCCGGTGACGCTCCCCCGCAGCGCCAGCAGGAAGACGACGGCGGCGGTCGCCATGCCGGCCAGCGCGGCGGCGAGCGAGACCGCGAGGGGACCGGCATCGAACAGGATGAGCTGCACGATCGCCCCCGTCGCCGCGCCGGTGGTGAAGCCGATGATGTCGGGGGAGCCCAGCGCGTTGCGCGAGATCGACTGGAAGATGGAGCCGGACAGGCCCAGGGCCGCCCCGACGCAGAGCGCGGTGAGGACGCGCGGCAGCCGCAGACCCAGCACGACGCGCTCGGCCATCGGGTCTGCGCCCCGCCCCAGCAGGGCGGCGAGCACCTCGCCCGGCGTGAAGGCGAGGGTGCCGGTGGCCAGGAGGACGATCGACAGCGCGCAGCAGAGCCCGATCAGCGCCGCGCACAGGAGGGCGACGCGCGGCCTCCACACCAGCGCGTAGGGGCCGAACCGGAGAACCGAGGCGGACGGGCTCATGGGCGGCTCTCGCGAAACCGGCGCACGGTGGCGATGAAGAACGGGCCGCCGATCAGCGCGGTCACGATCCCCGCCGCGACCTCGGAAGGGGCGACGATCACCCGGCCCACCACGTCGGCCCCGAGCAGCAACAGAGCCGCGAACAGCGCCGAGAAGGCGTGGATCCAGCGATGGTCGGGGCCGGCGACCGCCCGGGCGAGATGCGGTGCCACCAGGCCGACGAAGGCGATCGGCCCGGCCGCGGCGGTGGCGGCCCCCGCCAACAGCATCACCGCCAGGCAGGAGGACAGCCAGGTCAGGCGTGGATCGGCGCCCAGGGCCTGTCCGAGATCCCGGCCCATCGCCAGCGCGTTCAGGCTGGCGACGTTCGAGAGGGCGACGACGAGACCGATCGCCACCGACACGGCCAGCACGGACACGGCCTCGAAGCCCGCCCGCTCCAGCGACCCCGCCATCCAGTGCCGGACATCGTCGAAGACCGAAGGCGGGGCGTTGAGGACGATGATCCCGGTGACCGCCCCCAGCATCATCGACAGCCCCGCCCCAGCCAGCAGGAGGCGGACCGGGTTGATCCCCGTCTCGTAGGCACGGCCGAGGATGAAGACGCCGGCGCCGGCCAGACCCGCTCCGAGGGCGGCGAGGAACACGTATTGCGCCATCCGGGTCAGGCCGAACAGCGTCACGCCGATGACCACGCCGGCTGCCGCCCCGGCATTGATTCCGAGCAGTCCCGGCTCGGCCAGGGGATTGCGCGTCAGGGCCTGCATGATCGCCCCCGCCAACCCGAGCGCGGCCCCCGCCAGGATGGCGCTGATCATGCGCGGCACCCGCACCTCCCGGACGATCAGGTGCAGGTCGTTGCCGGAATCGTGTGCCAAGAGGGCGTCGAAGACCGTTGTCGGGGGGATCGGCCGCGAGCCGATGGCGAGGCTCGCCAGCGCCAGCAGACCAAGCGCCAGCAGGCTCGAGGCGAGGATCCGCCGCCGTCGCCGCCGCCGTGCTTGCCGGACGGGCTGCAGATCGGCCCTCATGACCGGCCGAAATGGCGGCGGATCTGCGCCATGATCTGGCGCCCCGAATACGGATCAATGCGGAAGGAGGTCACACCCAGCGGGTAGACCCGCCTGGCCCGCACGGCGGGGTGATTGGCCAGGACCGGCTCGTCGAGGAAGGCCTGCACGTCCGTCTCCGTGGCGCGCAGCAGGAACACCGTATCCCCCGTGATGGCGGCCGACAGGTTCTCACGCGAAAAGAACGCGAAATCCGAGGGGCGGGTGGTGTTCGGCGTCATCCCGGGTGGCAGGGTCTCGATGGCGAAGCCCAAAGCCGCGAGCAGCGTCGCGACCGGGCTCGACAGGCGCGCCACCGAGTAGCTCCCGGCGATGTTGTAGCCGACGACGCTGACCCTGGCCCCGCGCGTGTCGATGGCGCGCGCCGCCTCGGCGAGCTCGGCCTCGAAGCGATCGATCGCGGCGCGCGCCTCGCCCTCGTGACCGGTCGCCGTCCCGAGATCGGCGGCCAGGCCCTGCCAGGATCGGTTCGAGTAATCGACCACGAGGGTCGGGATGCCCAGAGCCTCGAGCTCGGCCCGGTGCGGGAGGATGCTGTCCTGCCCGGTCGCGGAGGCGATCACCAGGTCCGGCTTCCAGCCGAGCACGGCCTCGATGTCGAAATTCAGGTTGGGATAGAGGATCTTGACCCCCCTGCGATCGGCCTCCGGCGCCCATTGCGAGAAGAAGCCCTTGGGGTCGCTCAGGGGTCCGGGCGTCGTGGCGGCGGTGGCCACCAGCGGCGCGTCGATGGCCAGGAGAATGCCGGTCACGCTCGGCGTGGTCGAGACGATGCGCCGGGGCTTGGCGGCCAGAACGGTCTCGCCCGCCGCGTGCCGGATGGTGCGGGGCCAGCCGCCCTCCTGCGCCGATGCGGGGCCGCCGCCGATCACGGCAACGAGGACAAGGAGAGCCGGGAGCAGCTTGGCAAACGAGGAGCCGGCGACGGAGAATCTGACGGGTGACATCGTCGGTGCGCCTCGGAGCGGTGCCTGCGTGGGGGAGCCGCCGGGACGGAACAGACGGCCGCGCGGCGTGACATTCCTCATGTCGGATCGCGTCCCGGCATGCGATATGGACGCGCCTTCGCACATCCTGATCTGCTAAACCAGAGCCGAGCCGAGTTTGGCGTGTCTTGCCAAACCGGCGTGACATGTTTCCCGATCCTGGACACATCACCCGGACGATGATCGAATTGAACTCATTCAAAAGTATAGCGCCCCCGGACGATCGGTCGGGGAGGCTTGCCGCCCCGCGCGTCCGCGCCCAGGGTCCCCGCCCGTGACCCATCGCCTGCATGCCGAGGGCGTGACGCTCCGCTACGAGGCGCGCACCATCGCGACGGATCTGTCGATCACCATCGCCGACGCCTCCTTCACGGTGATCGTCGGCCCCAATGCCTGCGGGAAGTCGACCCTGCTGCGCGCGCTGTCGCGCCTGCTCGCCCCCGCCGCCGGACAGGTGATCCTCGACGGCCGCGGCATCATGGACCGGCCGGCCAAGGAGGTGGCACGCCGGCTCGGCCTCTTGCCCCAGAGTGCGACGGCGCCCGATGGCATCACCGTCGCCGACCTCGTGGCGCGCGGGCGCTATCCCCATCAATCGTTCCTGCGGCAATGGTCGCGGGCGGACGCGCAGGCCGTTTCCCTCGCCATGGCGGCCACCGGCGTGGCCGATCTGGCGGAGCGCCTCGTGGACGAATTGTCGGGTGGCCAGCGCCAGCGGGTCTGGATCGCCATGGCCCTCGCGCAGGAGACGCCGATCCTCCTGCTCGACGAGCCGACGACCTTCCTCGACATCGCCCACCAGATCGAGCTGCTCGACCTGCTCGCCGAACTCAACGCCGGGGGCCGCACCATCGTCGCCGTGCTGCACGACCTCAATCAGGCCTGCCGTTACGCGTCGCATCTGGTGGCGATGAAGGGCGGCGTGATCGTCGCCGAAGGAAGCCCCGGCGCCATCGTCACGCCGGACCTCGTCGCGCGGGTCTTCGGATTGCCCTGCGTCATCATCCCGGACCCCGTCACGGGGACGCCGTTGATCGTGCCCGGGAGCCGGAAGGAGTCACGCCCATGACCGCGCCGAGCATGACCGCGCCGAGGCAGCTTCACATCGGGTTGAGCCTCACCGCCACCTGGCTCAAGGGACAGGAATCCGATCCGGCCGGGGACGGCGACCCGATCGCGTTCCATCTGACGCTCGCCCAGGCGGCGGAGCGGGCCAAGCTCGACTTCGTGTTCAAGCCGGATGCCCTCGTCATGCATCCGGGGCGGGCGGCCGCGCGCCGCGAAATGGCCGGCCTCGACCCGACCCTCCTGCTTGCGGCCATCGCCCGCGAGACCGAGGCGATCGGCCTGGTGACGACGCTCTCCACCAGCTTCACCCCGCCCTACCTCGCCGCGCGGCAAATCCAGTCGCTGCAATGGGTGAGCCGCGGCCGCGCGGGCCTGAACCTCGTCACCTCGATCGAAGGCGCGGAGAATTTCGGTGGCGAGGCGATGCCTCCTTCGGAGATCCGCTACCGCCAGGCCGCCGAGTTCACCGATGTCCTGCGCGCCCTGTGGCTCAGCTATCCCGGCGAGGCGCTTGCCGGCGGGGCCGATTGCGCCCCCATCGCCCACCAGGGCGCGTTCTTCAGCGTCAGGGGGCCGCTCAACGTCCCCGGTCACGAGGCCGGGCCGCCGGTGCTGTTCCAGGCCGGCGCCTCCGAGGCGGGGCGCGACTTTTCCGCCGCCATCGCCGACGCCACCTTCGCCGCCGCGCCCGACCGGGAGGCCGGGATCGCCCTGCGCGCCGATCTGCGCGCCCGCGCCCAGCGGCATGGGCGCCGGGCCGATGCCGTGCGGGTGCTGCCGGGGCTCTATTTCTTCCTTGCCGAGACGCGCGAGGAGGCCTGGGCGATCCACCGGCGCGCCCATGCGCATCTGACGCCGGAGCAGCGTCGCGCCTCGGTGCGGTCGGTCCTGGGGCTCGATCTCGGGTCGCTCCCGCCCGACGCCATCGTGACGCCGGAGATGCTGCCGCCGCGCGACACCCCGGTCCGCAGCCGCACCCATGCGGATCTCCTGCGCACGTTCATTGTCGCGCATCGGCCGAAGGTGGCGGAGTTGCTGGCCCGACCCGAGGTCGTCGGCTCGGCGCATTGGGTCTGCGTCGGAACGGTGGAGGATGTGCGGGACGAGATCGTCGCCTGGTTCGAGGCCGGCGCCCTGGATGGGTTCATCGCGCTTCCGGGCGGCTCCGCGACATCCCTGCATCTGTTCCTGGAGGGGGTGGTGCCCGCCCTGGCGGAACGCGGCCTCTTCCGCTTAGGCTATGAAGGCACGACGCTGAGGCGGCATCTCGGCCTCGGCGGTCCGGACGACCGGCCCGAGCCGAGAGCCACGCGGGGCGGATGACCGGGTTCAGCGCTGGGCGTAGGCGTCGGCGTTCTCGGCCAGGATCAGTTCGTAGGGCGTCCAGTCGTATTGCTGCGCGTAGCGGCCACCGGCCAGCGTCGCCGCGTTGGCGATGGCCTGGGCGCCCTGGGCCGCGCCGTTCTGAAGGACGGTACAGGCCATGTCGCGGGCCTTGACGGCGGCGACCGCCTCCTTGCCGCCGTCGACCCCGCCCACGAGCACCCGCCCGGCGAGCCCCGCCGCCCGCAGGGCCGCCACGGCCCCCAGAGCCATCTCGTCGTTGGCGACGGCGATGGCGTCGATCCTGCGCCCGTCCTTCAGCCAGGCCGCGACGGTCTGCCGGGCCTCCTCCCGCAACCAGTTGGCGCTGGCCTCGCTGCCGACGGTCAAGCCCGGATAGGCGGCGAGGACCTCCTGCATTCCGGTACGGCGCTCCCTGGATGCGGTGTCCGCATCGGGTCCCCGCAGGATCGCCACCGTGCCCTTGCCGCCGAGCCTGTCGGCCAGGACGCGCATCTGGAGGCGGCCCGCCACGAGATCGTTGGAGGAGACGATGGACACCCGTCCGTCCATGCGATCGAGGGCGGGGCGGCGATTGAGGAAGACGAGCGGCATCCCGGCGGTGGCGGCGAGCGCGGCGATCTTCCGGGCAATCGCCGGATCGCTGACATTGACGATCACCGCACCCGCCTTGGCGGCGATGGCGGCCTCGACGTTGCGCAGGTGCTGGGCCGGATCCCGGTCGACCTCCGCGACGGTGACCGAGAGCGCGGCCTCCTTCCGGGCCGCTTCGATCACGGCGGCCTTCACGCCCGCCTGGAACGGCAGCCCCGTGACGCTGTCGAACGAGGCGACGATCCGCGTCTCGGCGGCGGCGACGGGCGCGACGGCGAGGACGAGGGCGAAGGCGGGGGCGAGGAGACGCATGGGGCGGTTGTCCATTCGGCGAGGGTGCGACGCGTCAGGCGGCGCGGACGGTGTCGAGGAAGCGCTGCACTTCGGCGGAGAGATGCTCGGATTGACGCGACACCTCGGAGGCCGCGGCCAGCACCTGGCTGGCGGCCGCTCCGGTCTCCTCCGCCGCGGCGGCCACCCCGCTGATGTTGCTCGTCACCTCGCCCGTCCCCATGGCGGCCTGACCAACATTGCGGACGATCTCCTGCGTCGCGGCCCCCTGTTCCTCGACCGCCGCCGCGATGGAGGCCGCCACCGCGCTGATCTCACGGATCCGCCCCCCGATGCCGCCGATGGCCGAGACCGCCTGACCGGTCGCATCCCGCACCTGGCCGATCTGTCGACCGATCTCCTCCGTCGCCTTCGCG
>JAKONB010000134.1 GCA_022702195.1 Beijerinckiaceae bacterium
CCGCCCCGAGGGCAAGGATCGGCAGGACATCCCCATGGGAGCCGACGGCAACGAGCTGGATTTCCATGCGGACCGACGCAATGCGTGGTGCTCCCCGCCCGGCATGATATGTCCAGGGATCTCGAAAGCGACAACAATTGATAAGGCGCCCGCTGCTCTTCTCCCCGCCGAACACACGTCACGAACCGGCAGCCGGAGGTTAAGGGGCAAAAATCGAAGAATGATGACGGGATTGTGATCCTCCGACACCCTTATTCATCATCATCAAGACTTCCATCCTGGGCGTCGTGGTGAAAGTCCACCGGCCGAATGCCAGGCGGCGCGGGCTGACCACTTCGTGCAGAGCCGATCGGTCGGGTGGCGGATCGATCCCCGTAAAGCCCGTCACCGCACCGATGACGGCAGGTCGAAGCGCTGGATCTCCAGGTGGAGCCGATGCAGGGGCAGGATCTTGGCCGCCGCGCCGCGATCGATGGCTTCCTTGGGCATGCCGAACACGACGCAGCTCTCCTCGTCCTGCGCGACGGTGGGCGAACCGGAGCGGCGCATCTCGAGCAGACCGTTGGCGCCGTCATCGCCCATGCCGGTCATCAGGATGCCGAGCGCGTTGGCGCCCGCGCCCTGCGCGGCGGAGCGGAACAGCACGTCGACGGAGGGGCGGTGGCGCGAGACCAGGGGGCCGTCCTTGACCGCCACCCGGTAGTGATCGCCCTGGCGCTGGAGCAGCAGGTGCCGCCCCCCCGGTGCGATCAGGGCCTGGCCCCGCAGCACCGGATCCCCATCCTCGGCCTCCTTGACGGCGATGGCGCACAACCCGTCGAGGCGCTTGGCGAAGGCCGCGGTGAAGCGTTCCGGCATGTGCTGCACGATGACGAGGCCGGGACGATCCGCCGGCAGGGCTTCCAGCACGTCGCGCAACGCCTCCGTCCCCCCCGTCGAGGCGCCGAGGCAGACGACGCGCTGCGTCTCGCCCACCCGCCGCCCGAGGACCGGGGGCGGCAGGACAGCATCCGCCGAGAGCTTCGCCTCGACCAGGCGCGTCGCCGAACGCGGCGCGCGCAGCTTGGCCCGGGCGGCGGCCCGGACCGCGTCGCAGAACCGGACCGAGGATTCGAGGAGGAACTGGCGGGTATCGATCCGCGGCTTCGGGAGCACGTCGACGGCGCCGGCCTCGAGCACGTCGAACAGCATCCGCGAACCGGTTTCCGTCAGCGTCGAGCAGATGATCACCGGGATCGGCTTCTGCTCCATGAGCTTGCGCAGGAAGGTCAGCCCGTCCATGCGGGGCATCTCGAGATCGAGGAGGATCACGTCCGGCACCTCCTCCTGGATGCGACGCGCCGCGATGAAGGGATCGGCCGCCGTTCCCAGGATCTCGATGTCGGGCGCCGTCTCCAGGATGCTGCGGAGGGTCTGCCGGACGGAGGCGGAATCGTCGATGATGAGGACGCGGATGCGCCGGGACGGGCTCATCGGGCCGGCTCCTTCGCCTTGCGGAAGACCGTCGAGGTGACCTGCGTCAGGCCCGCCACACCGGCCCCGGCCATGGATTCGGAGTGGCCGACCACGAGATAGCCGCCGGGGCGCAGATGCGCGGCGAGATGCGCGACGACCGTCTTCTGTGTCGGCTTATCGAAGTAGATCAGCACGTTGCGGCAGAAGATGACGTGAACGTCGCTGTCGATGCCGTAATGCGCATCCATGAGGTTGAGATGCTGGAAGCGTACCCGGCTGCGCAGTTCGGGCACGATCCGCCCCTGCCGTCGCGCCGGATCGCGCGCCGCCATCACGTAGCGTCGGCGCAGGTGAGCCGGCACCGCGGCGAGCATGTCGTCGGGATAGATCGCCGTCTGGGCGACCCGCACGACCTCGGTGGAAATGTCGGTGCCGAGGATCGTGTAGGTGAAGTCGTGCCCGGCCGCGATCATGTCCTGAAGCACCATGGCGAGCGTATAGGCCTCGGCGCCCGTCGAGGCGGCGGCGCTCCAGATCTTCAGCAGCGGCCGGCCGCCGCTGTGGGTGAGGTGCGGCACGATCTCCTGGCGCAGGATGTCGAAATGCGCCGGTTCACGGAAGAAGTCCGTCTTGTTCGTCGTCACGCAATCGACGAGGTGAACGTATTCTTCGGCCAGGTGGCCGTCGTCGAAGAGATGGCGGCCATAGGCCTCCAGCGTCTCGAGATCGAGGGCGCGCATGCGCTTGCGCAGCCGGCCTTCCAGCATGGTGCGCTTGGAGGGCGGGAGCTGGATGCCCACACGCCCCTGGATCAGGTCGACGATCGAACGGAAATGCCGGTCACTGAGGTGGGGAACGTCGATGTCCATCGGTGATCGTTCAGGCCGCGCGCTCGGGCACGGCCAGGGCCGGCGCATCGCCGTCCATGAGCGCGACGAGATCGAACACGATGACGAAGGCGTCGCCCTTCCGGCCGAGGCCGGCGATGTAATGCGAGCGCCAGCGGCCGCCGACCTCGGGGGCGGGCTCCATCTCGGCCCGGTCGAGCTCCGCCACCTCGATGACCCGGTCGGCCACGAAGCCCACCCGCATTGGGCGATCGGGCATGGGGATGTTGAGCAGGATGATCCGCGTGGCCGGCGTCGGCGCCACCGGGGGCAGGCCGAGCTTGGTCCGCAGGTCGACCACCGGGTAACTCTGCCCCCGGACGTCGATCATGCCGACCAGGAAGGCCGGTGCCTGCGGCAGGCAAGCCGGGGGCCGGTAGTCGAGGATCTCGTGGACGTGCTCGATGTCGATCCCGAAGGTCTCGCGATCGAGGCCGAGGGTCAGATATTGCCATACGCTCGCCATCTGAATCTCCGGCTTGGCGGCCTCCCCTGCGGCGCCTCGGCCCGGCCGGCTCGTCGCAGAGCCGGCGATGGGGGCGAGAGGCGTTCCTGGCAGGCGGAGAGCGTGACTGAAAAGGATTGACGTTTTCGCCGCTCCGGGCGGGATCCGCGCGGGTTCTGACCCCGCGCGGAGCGTTCCGCCTCAGGCGACGCGGGTGAATTCGGCGTCGCGGGCGTCGCCCTCGCCCAGGTTGAGGGCAAAGCCCCCGCCCGCCCCCGCCCGCTGCATCGGCCGGGCCGATCTGGCGGCCGGAGACCGCACCGTGGCCGGGGGCGCCGCCATGCGCGCCGCCGTGGCCCGCAGCTGCGTCACCGCCGTGTCGAGCCCCGCCGAGCCCATCGCCGCCTCGTCGATGCGGAAATACGCGATGGTGCCCTGGAGCTTCTCGGCCTGGGCCGCCAGCTCCTCCGACGTCGCCGAGACCTGCTCGGACGCGCTGGCATTCTGCTGGGTCACCTTGTCGAGCTGCTGGATCGCCTGGTTGATCTGACCCGAGCCGA
>JAKONB010000179.1 GCA_022702195.1 Beijerinckiaceae bacterium
GAGCGCTTCACCCAGTTCCTCACCCTGGTCGGGCTCACCGCGCTGATCGTCGGCGGCGTCGGGGTCGCCAACGCAGTGGCGGCCTTCGTCGAGCGCAAGCGCGGCTCCATCGCCACCCTGAAGAGCGTCGGCGCGCCGGGCGGGCAGGTGGTGGCGCTCTACCTCACCCAGGTGATGCTGATCGCCGGCCTCGGCACGCTCATCGGCCTCGCCATCGGCGCCGGCCTTCCCTTCGGCCTCGAAGCGCTCTTTCGCGACGCGCTGCCGCTGCCGCTCGATCCGACGATCGCCCCCGGCGAATTGGCGCTCGCCGCCGCCTATGGGCTGCTCACCGCGCTCGCCTTCGCGATCCTGCCGCTCGGCCGCGCCCACGACGTGCCGGTCTCCGGGCTGTTTCGCGACGTGGTCGATCCGGACGGCCACGCCACCCGCCTGCGCTACCGGCTGATCCTGGCGGGCGCGCTCACCGGCCTCGTCGCCCTGGCGCTGATCACCGCCTTCGACAAGCGCCTCGCCCTGATCTTCATCGTGGCGGCCGCCTGCGCCTTCGGGCTGCTGCGCCTCGTCGCCCAGGGCCTGATGGCCCTGGCCCGGCGCCTGCCGCGCCCGCGCGCGGCCGCGCCCCGCCTGGCGCTCGCCAACCTGCACCGGCCCGGCGCGCTGACCCCCGCCATCGTGCTCTCCCTCGGCCTCGGCGTCACCCTGCTGGTGACCCTGAGCCTCATCGACGCCAATGTCCGCCGCACCCTCACCAACACCCTTCCGGCCCGCGCCCCGAACCTGTTCTTCCTCGACGTCCCCTCGGCGGAAGCGGACGATTTCCACGCCTTCCTCGGCCGCGAGGCGCCGGGCGCCAAGATCGAGCGGGTGCCGATGATGCGCGGGCGCATCGTCGCCTTGAACGACGTGCCGGTGGCCTCGATCAGGCCGCCGGAGGACGCCGCCTGGGTGCTCGACGGCGATCGCGGCATCACCTACGCGGAGGACGTGCCCGACGGCTCCAGCCTCGTCGCCGGGCGCTGGTGGAACGCCGAGGAGGCGAAGACGCCCCTGGTCTCGTTCGATGCCGAACTGGCGCGCGGCCTGAACCTCGCGGTGGGAAGCACCGTCACGGTGAACGTGCTCGGCCGAACGCTCACGGCGAAGATCGCGAATCTCCGCAAGGTCGAGTGGCGCTCGCTCGGCATCAACTTCGTGATGGTGTTCTCGCCCGGCACCTTCCGGGGGGCGCCGCATTCGGATCTGGCGACGCTGACCCTGCCGAACGGCCCCGATCCTGCCATCGAGGCCACCATCTTGCGCGACGTGGCGCGCAGCTACCCGTCCGTCACCAGCGTGCGGGTGAAGGAGGCGCTGGAGGCGGTCAACGATCTGGTGGGCAAGCTCGTGCTGGCGATCCGGGGCGCCAGCGGGGTCGCCGTGGTGACGAGCCTGTTCGTGCTCGCCGGGGCGCTCGCCGCCGGCCATCGCGCCCGTCTCTACGACGCCGTGATCCTGAAGACCCTGGGGGCGACCCGGCGGCGGCTGCTCGCCGCCTATCTGATCGAGTACGGGTCGCTCGGCCTCGCCACCGCCCTGTTCGGGCTCGCCGCCGGCAGCCTCGCCGGCTGGGTGATCGTGACGCGGGTGATGAAGCTCGACTTCACCCTCGACCTGTCGGGCGCCCTGGTGGCGGCGGCGCTGGCGGTGGCCTTCGCCATCGTCCTGGGGCTGGCCGGAACCTGGCGCATCCTCGGCCAGAAGCCGGCGCCCTACCTCCGGCAGTTCTGACCCATCGGCGCAGCCCTGCGACCGCGACGGCAGCCGGGAGGTTTAATCCCGGTTTTCGTAAATAAAAACATCGCCTTCCCTCCGGCGATTCCTTGACATCAAGCTCGGCCGCCCCCTTGTGCGGGGCGTCATGACCGAACATATTTCGATGCGAGGCGCCCCATGGTGCCAGAGGTGTGATGCGTGAGCCTCCGTTCAAAATCACACGCTGAGAGAGCGTCCAAGGGAAACTCCCATGGCATTCGATAACAGTCCCTTCCGCGTCGGCGCCCAGCCGACCGGCTATGCCGGCAGCCAGGTCGAGGTCGATCAGGGCCTGCGCACCTTCATGCTTGGCGTCTACAACAACATGGTCGTGGGCCTCGGGATCTCCGGTCTCGTGGCCCTCGGTCTCAACATGGCGGCCGTCGCCGGCTACCAGGGGAACAGGATCGTCCTGTCGTCGTTCGGCGGGCTGCTCTACAACAGCCCGCTCAAATGGGTGCTGATGCTCGCCCCGCTGGCCTTCATCTTCATCTTCTCGATGCGGATGGACCGGATGTCGGCGGCCTCCGCGCGCCTGACCTTCTTCGCCTTCGCGGCGGTGATGGGTGCGTCGATGTCCTCGCTCCTGCTCGTCTTCACGGGCGCGAGCGTGGTGCGGGTGTTCTTCATCACGGCGGCGACCTTCGGCGGTCTCAGCCTCTACGGCTACACCACCAAGCGTAGCCTGTCGGGCATGGGGTCGTTCCTGATCTTGGGCCTGATCGGCCTGATCATCGCCTCGCTGGTGAACATCTTCCTGGCGTCCTCGGCGCTCCAGTTCGCCATCTCGGTGAT
>JAKONB010000180.1 GCA_022702195.1 Beijerinckiaceae bacterium
GCGCGCCTCTCGGTGCGGTTCTGAGCCAACCGGCGGCGGGACGCGCGTCCCGCCGCCGGTTGGCTCAGAACCGCACCGAGAGGCGCGCGGAGCCGAGATGCGACAGGAATCGGTCGCCGACATGGGCTTGATACTCGCCGGTCAGCTCGATGCCGCCGCCGAAACTCATCTGAAGGCCGAGGCCCGCCTCGCCGACCTTGTCGGGGATGCGGGAGGACGTGGCGAACAGGCCGAGCGGACCGCTCCCCTGCAGGCTGGCGTAACCCGTGAAGTGATCGTCCGACAGGATCGTCACCCCCAGCGTGCCGTAGGGGCGAACCCAAAGCCCGTCCTCCAGATCGAAGCGACCGCCGATCTCGACATTCGGGCTGAACGCCACCAGGGCCTTGCTCATCCGGCGCACGTCGAGATTCAGCTCCTCCGCGCCGGATTCGGAATAGGCCGGGTTGTGCGTGTAGAGCAGGTCGAGGTCGGCGTAGGGCTTGATGTACCAATCGTCGAACAGGAACTGGTAGCTCGCCCGCAGGCGGCCACCCGCCGTGAGTACCTCGGACTTGCTGCGCGCCATCCAGTTACCGGTGCCGATGTCGATCGCCCGGACGTTGTTCTGCCACGCATAGCCGAGATTGGCCGAGGCCGCGAACAGCCAAGAGCCGACCTGGTGCTTGAGCGCCGCCGAAACGTCGCCCGCATCGCCCACGCTGCCGGTGATGCGATCCGCATCGTTGAGGTAGGAGCGGGTATAGGCGCCGGACAGACCGAAGAACCAATCGGGGGCGAACTCCACCTGAGTGCCGCCCTGGTAACTCAGGGCGGTTTGACGGTAGCCGCCCTCGGTGGGCGAGGCGAACAGAGCGGTCTGCCCGGCATTGACCCGGCCCCAAACGCAATCGCCCTCGCGCAGGAGCGTGCCGGTGCCGCTGAAGGCCGGGCAACTCATCGCCCGCTTCAGGCCGGCCCGGATCTCGAAGGTCCGGCCGGTCAAGGCGTACTGGCTCGATTCCTGGTTCAACTCGTCCAGGGAGGCGCCGTAGCCTTTCTTGCTGTCCACCGCCAGAAAATGGGCGAACAGGTCGGCCTGTCCGATCGAGCGGTCGTTCCAGAGGTTCTGGAGCGCCTGCGCGGCGGATTTCTGATCGCTGGTCAGGGTCATGCCGGCGGGGGCGGTGAAGTTCGCGGTGGGACTGAGGGCCAGGCTGTTGCCCGAGCGCACGATTTCCCAGGCGACCGGGATCGAGCCGGATTGGATCGCCGTGCCGGGGGCCGTGGCGGATGCGTTCTGGATGCTGCCGGCGGTCAGGAAGGTGTAGCTCCCGGGCAGGAGACCGCCGATGACGTTGGGCTGCACCGTTCCCCCGAGCCGGGCGGAGCCGCTCACGGTCAGCAGATCGTTGCGCAGGGCACCGGCCGGACCCAGCGGTGCGACATCGATCAACAGCCGACCTCCGTCCATCTGCTGGAAATTGCCGGTGAGGCTGGTGCGGGCGACGGTGCCGACCCCGCCAATGTCCAGGGTGGCGGCGTTCGTCAGCCAGCCGTTCGCGCCGAGATCGAGGACGCCGCCGTCACGGGTTCGCAGGGTTGCCGAAACGATGCCGTTGCCGCCGTTCTCCAGGGTGCCGCCCACGCCATCGCTCAGGCCGCTCAGGGTCACGTCGCCGATGAGGGTGCCGCGGTTGCGGATCCCCACCGGGTTGATGAAGGCCATGATGGCGCGCCCGGAGAGGGCGCTGACCACGGCCCGCTCGTCGATCTCGATCCGGTTGGTGCCGTTGCCGCCCTCCAGGCGGATCGCCGCGCCGGTGCCGCTGCCGCCGGTGACGAGGCCCTTCACGGTGACGGCGATGGTTCCGCCCGCGCGGGTCGGATCGAGGCTGCCATCGGTGCGCTGAACGCCGCTCTGTGCGAGGATCGCGTTGGCGTCCCTGCCCAGCGCCTCGATCGTGCCCGAGGCCGAAATCGTGATGTCGCCGCCCTCGCCCTCGGATTGCGCCCGCCCTTTCGGCGGCTCGGCCGCCGCCACCATCTGGCCGGAGAGGTCGGTGACGAGGCCGCCACCACCGCCGAGGCTCTGCGCGTGGATGCCGTGCGCTTGCGCCCCGGCCGTGCGGATCGAGGCACCGTCCGCCACGGTCGCGGTGACCACGCCTCCGTCTCCGCTCGACCCTTCCCGCAACAGGAACGGAACCGTGTAGCCCATCGCCTGATGGGCGCCGCCATAGCCACCCCCGCCGCCGATGGATTGCAGCAGCAGCGCCGTGGCCGCGTCACCCGTGGTCGTTACCCGGGCACCCGTGCTCAGGGTCACCGCGATCGCGCCGCCATTGCCGGAGGCGCCGCCCGCGCCGCCGAAGCCGAACGTGTACCTGCTCCCGCCGGGGCTGGCCGCCGCCGCCGCGGTCCCACCGCCGCCGCCGATGCTCTGCGCGAAGAGGCCGAGGGCACCGAAGCCGGTGGTGGCGATCGTGCCGCCTTGGGTGACCGTGACGGCGCCGCCCTTGCCGGAGGCCTTCCCGGAGCCGCCCAGCGTGAAGGCATAGGAATTCTTGGCGACGGTCGCGTCCGCCTCCGGCTCGGAGATCCGCTCGATGCCGATCGCCGACATGAGCGCCGTGATCAGCGACTTGGCCTCACCGTCCGACGTCTCCGTGGCGGCTTTCTTGGAATCGCCGGCCGTCGTCCTGGCCACGGGAATCACGAAGGCGCCCCCGCCGCCGCCGACGCTCTGGGCCACGACGGCGTGGGCTTCGAAGCCCGACGTCTCGACCCGGCCAGTATTCGTGACGGTGACGTCGCCGCCCTTGCCGCCACTGCCGCCGTTGCCCCCGACGGTGAGGTTGAAACTCCGGCTCTCGTCGGATTTGCCGTCGCCCGCCTTCTTGCCGCTGCCGGCCACCGTCGCGGCCACGCCGCGCCCGCCGCCGCCGCCGACGCTTTGAGCCGAGAGGCCGTAGGACAGGTCGTCCGCCGTGACCACGGTCCCGCTGTTGGCGACCTGAACCGTGCCGCCGTCATTGCCGCTGCCACCGGAGCCGCCCAAGGTGCCGGTGACATTGGTTTTGTTGCTGGCCGTCGCGAAGGCGAGGCCGCCCTGGCCACCACCACCGCCGACGCTCTGGGCATCGACGCCGTGGGCGAGCAATCCCGCCGTCGAAATGGTCCCGGCATTGGTGACGCTGACCGCGCCGCCGATGCCGCCCGAGCCTCCGCTGCCCCCGATGCTCAGGGTCGCGGATATGTCGGGAAGCTTGACGCTGCCGGCCTTCTGTTCCTTCAGGTAGTCCGAAACGCTCTTGTTGTAGGATTGCAGCGCCTTGCCGAAATCCGAATCCTTGATCGTACCGGCCAGGTTCTTGTAGGTGTCGCTTCCTTTGATGTCCTTGATGAACTGATCGAGCGCTTCCTTACTGTCCTTGTTCGTCTTGTCGGCGGCCCATTTGTCGTAGGCCTCGACACCGATCGCACGCTTGATCTGGACCCAGATCGCGCCCACGGCATCGGGCGCGCTCTCCTTGCGCGCCGCCGCACTGCCGCCCGTCCCGCCGCCGCCGCCGACGCTCCGGGCCACGATGCCGTGCGCGCCGTCCCCGAGGGTCTCGATCCGGCCGCTCGCCCGATTCTCGACCGTGACCGCGCCGCCTCCGCTGCCGGTGCCGCCGGCCCCGCCGAGGGTCAGCTTGAGATCGAGCTTGCCCTTGGCCGCCCCCTGCACCTCGCCACCGGTGCCACCGCCGCCACCGACGCTCTGCGCCAGGATGCCGGCGGCGCTGGAGCCGAAGGTGCGCACGACGCCCTCGTTCGTCACGCCGACCACACCGCCCGTGCCGCCGCGGGCACCGCGGCCACCGATCGTCAGGCTCAGCGCGGCGTTGTCGGCCAGCGGCAGCTTCTGGAGCTGGGCGTCCAGGGTCTTGTCGAACGCAAAGCCCGTGCCGCCGAGGGTCGAGGCACCGCCGCCATTGCCGCCGCCCCCGCCGATGCTTTGCGCCAGGATGCCGGCGGCAAGGGCGCCCCCGGTCTCGACCAGGCCGCCATTGACGACCGTCACGGTGCCGCCTTGGCCGCCGCCCTGATCCTTGACGTCGGCCGGGTTCTGCAGGCGAAGGGCGCCGTTCTCGTCCAATTGGACGCGGCCGTTGCCGTCGAGGAGCGGCTTGAGTTGCGGTCCGCCGCCGATCGCGGCCGTGAAGGTGACGTTCTGGCGGAGACTGAGCGCGTTGCTCACCGCCGTCGCGCTGCCGCCATCGCCGCCGCCGCCGCCCGTGCTCTGCGCCTGAAGGCCGAACGCCGCATCACCCGAGGTCCGCACGCTGCCCCGGTTGGTGATCTCGGCGGTGCCGCCATCGCCCCCCTTGCCGCCGGTTCCGCCGAGCGTCGAGGCGGCGGCCAGCGCGAGCTGGCCGGGCGGGGCGATGGCCAGGGCGTAGGCCGCCGCATCGCCGCCGATGCCGCCGCCGCCGCCGACGCTGAGCGCCCGGAGAGCGACGGCCCCGTTGCCATAGGTCGTGACCGGCCCCGCGTTGGTCACGGTCGCCAGGCCGCCATTCCCGCCCTCGCCGCCCGACCCACCGATCGCGGTGGTGATCGCGATGCTAGGCAAGGCTTGACCGTTCGGGAGAACCAGGGGGATCGAGATCGCCTTGGCATCGTCCAGCCCTCCGACGCCGCCGCCGCCGCCGATGCTGAGGGCACTGAGCCCCGTCGCGGCGAGACCGGCGGTGGTCACGACCATGCCGCTTCGGTTCTCGATGCGCGCCTCGCCGCCATTGCCGCCCTGGCCGCCGGAACCGCCGACCGACTTGGAATACGAGATCCCGAGGCCCCCGGCGACGCTCCTGGCCTCGCCGCCCACGCCACCGCCGCCACCGACGCTCTGCGCCAGCACGGCCGTGGAACCGGCACCGAGCGTATCGATCCGGCCGGCCACGCCCACGAACTGCGCCGTGCCGCCGTTGCCGCCGCCGCCGCCGCTGCCCCCGAGGGCGACCGACGCGAAAGCGCCCGCGACGGAGGTGGCGCCGCCGGCGCCGCCACTGCCGCCGACGCTCTGAACGAGGGTGCCGTAGGCGTCCGCTCCCTCGGTGAGGATGATCCCGTCGTGATTGTAGACGCTGGCGAGACTGCCGGAGGCGCCACGCCCCCCCGTGCCGCCATTGCCGAAGAAGAGTCCGAACGAACCGCCGCTCTGGCCCCCGCCGCTCCCTCCCCCGGTGACGTCCAGGGTGCCCAGGGGCAGGGCGAAGGCCGCGTTTCCGCCGCCGATGCTTTGCGCGACGATGGCGGTCGCGCCCTTGCCGCGGGTGGTCACGAGACCCCGGTTGGTGACCGTGACGTCGCCGCCGGCTCCCGCCGCGCCGCCCGTGCCGCCGGTGCCGAAATCCTTGCCCCCGCCCGTGCCGCCCGGCCCGCCGACCGATTGCGCGACCATGCCGAGGGCGTACGCCCCCGCCGTGCTCACGCGCCCGTAGTTGAACACCTCGGCCCAGCCGCCATCGCCGCCCCGGCCACCCGGATGCCCGCCCCCTCCCGAGGGATCCTGCGTGCCGCCATTGCCGCCGAGGCTCTGGACCAGCACCCCGAGGGCGGAGTTGCCCGAGGTGGCGATCCGGCCGGCATTGTCGATGCTGGCCTTGCCGCCGCTCCCGCCCGGCGTCGCGTAGTTCCCGCTGTAGAAGTCATTGCCCTTGCGCGACCCCGCGCCGCCCGTGGACTCGATGACGACCCCGGTGGCCCGGTCGCCGGCGGTCTCCACGCCCGCCACAGGCGTCAGCCTCAGCCAGGCCGTGCCGCCCGCGCCGCCCGCCCGCGCCACGGCGTCATCGAAACCGCTGCGTCCGCCAGCGCCAGCATGGCCGCCGGCCGACGTGACGCGAACGGCCTGGAAGGCGGTCCCGCGGGTGGTGACCGATGCCGACAGGGTCATGGTGGCGGTGCCGCCGTCGCCGCCGCGGCCGGGCGACATCTGCCCGTTACCGCCGGCACCGCCCTGGGAATAGACCCAGAACCGGGGGCGTTGCGTCGACTGTTCCCCCGTTCCGGGGAGGCTCTGGCTCAGCGTCGCGTTGACCTCGCCTCCGCGACCGCCGGCGCTCGCGCTCCTCCAGTTCGTTCCCCGCTCGTATCCATCTCCCCCGGTCCCCCCCACGGACCCGATCGCGACGGACGCGGCCGGGTTGCGCCCCGCGGCCCTGACATCGACGTCGCGCAGGTCGAGGTTTCTGGCATCCCCGCCCGCCGTGCTGTCATGCCCGAGCGCACCCCAGAAATTGATCAGCCAATCGTCGGCCTTCTCGCCGGTGCTCCCGCGGACCACCTGCGGGGTTGGCCCTTCGGCCGCCCTGGCGCTCGACGCGGCCAGCCCCATCGTCAGCGCTGCGCTGCTGACTCCACCCAACAGGGCGAGCGTGACTGCCGAACGGGCGAGAGCGAAGCGCGGATGGCACCAGGGCAGAACGGACAGGATCATCGGGCTTTTCGTCCTATGGCCGGTCGCGACGGTCATCGACGACGGACTTGGCGGGAGGGGGTGGCGGGAGAGGTCGGTCAGGCGGGCACGCCGGTGATGGCGTGCATGTTCGCCGCGATGAGCCCGCGACGCGCCACGGGCTCGGACCGGAGATCCCGTCGGCGCGTCCACGCTGCGCGTGAGGCGCGAGGAGCCGATCTCGGGCGATCCGGTCGCGACTCCATCGCAGCAGGCATCGGATCGGCAAGCCCGCGCGGCGGAGGAGCGACGCCGAACTCCGCCATTCCAGCAGAATCGAGCGGGACTCGCATGAGACGGAGGTCACGCAGCGACGGATCGCGCTGGCCGGCGAACGCCCGGCGGCCGCGCGCGCCGCCGATTCCGGTCAAGCCTGGTCAAACAGCGGGGGATACGGGCAATCACCGTCACGATGCGCTCACGTCAACATATCCACGCGCAGGCGTGAGAGGATCGATCCGGATCTGAGTGGCCTCCCGCGAGGCCGTCGTCCTGAACGGTTCCGGGGTATCACTGCATCACGATTGTTAATATTTCATTAAACGCTCACGAATGTCGATCGTGGTAGCAACCGCCTCAGGTCTGTGCTGGTAACGATCCAGGTCACGTCGAGATGCGCTCGACAACAATCATCCCCTGATGCCTGGGCACCACCGTTGAGGATCGAACGAAAACGTTCCATCAATGCCCAGTGACACCTCCCCGAACGCCTTGCTTAAATGCAAGAAATGACGCGAAGACTTTCGCACCTATGACAACCAAGCCGCAATTTATGGAGATCTCTATAGTAAGACGGTCTCGCGATGCAGCACGTCACGGATCGCGTGAGCGCCCTGCTGGCCGACGGGTCGCATTCTTCGGCTGATCTGGCCACCCTCCTGTGAGCCCGGATCGCGACGCGGCGCCGGCCTCAATGCTGCCCCTGTCCGACGGCGAGAATCGTCACACCGACGACGACGACGGCGATGCCGATCAGCAGGGTGGCGTTGAGGGGCTCCCCGTAGAGCCAAGCGCCGCCGAGGGCGGCCCCCACCATGCCGACGCCGGCCCAGATCGCGTAGACGACGCCGATGGGCAGCATGTCCATGCTCGTCGACATCAGCCACAGAGCGGTGCCGTAACCGAGGGCCACGATCACGGTGGGACCCGGACGGGTGAGGCCCTCCGCGGCCTTGAGCGCGAGGGTGGCCGTCACCTCCGCACCGATCGCGAGACCGAGGATCACGTACGGATTCATCACCATTGAGGATCTCCCCAGACAGAGCATGGTCCGCCGAAGCGGCTAAAGCATCGTCCCGAAAGGTGCTTGCCGGCTTTCGGGAAACGACGAGATAAGATCAAGAACCGAGAGCATCGTCCCGGATCCGATTTCCGGGACGATGCTCGAACGGTCGGCGCAAGAAAGAACATGACGCAGCCAAAGTGAGAGGGCATTGCCCACGCCCCCCTCGTCCGGAACGTTGCGCGATCCGGCCGCCCTGACGCGACGCCGATGCGGGAGGAGAGGTGTTACGCCAAGTTGATGAACGTTTTCCGCGCGAGCGGCCCCAAGCGGATTGCTCGTCGCGGGATCGTCCCCGGGAATCCGCACACCCCGCCCCGCTTCGTGAGGCTGCCGTCCGGGCGCGTCAAACCGCGTCAAGGAATCTTCAAGACTCGGAGTGACATCAAGCGGGATGCCCGCCTCGTCCAGGATCTCCCCGCCGTCGACCCGCACGCGGTCCGCCCGCCGGTGGATCGCGCCCCTCGCGATCGGTGCCGCACTGATCGGCGGCGCCTGGGCCGCCACCGCCGTGCTCCGCGTTCCCAACCCTGTCACGCTCGCGGCCCTGGCGATCGTCGAGCCCTCGGCGGTCGGCCCGTGGTTTCCGAGCCGTGTCGTCGCGGCATCGGGTCAGGCCCGTGCCCTGCCGTTCAGCCCGCGCCCGATCCTCGGCCGCGTCAATTGGAAGGGCCGGCCGGTGCCGCTCGGCGCGATGCTGGAGGCAACGCACACCAACGCCTTCCTGGTGGTGCAGGACAATGTCCTGATCCACGAGTGGTACCGTTCCGGGGCCGGGCCAGCGACGTTGTTCCCGTCGTGGTCCGTGGCGAAATCCATCGTGTCCCTGCTGGTCGGGTCGGCCGTGTCGCGGGGCAAGCTCTCCGAAACCGACCGCGTCTCGGCGCTCCTCCCCGAATTGCGGCATGCGGCGGTCTTCCGGGAGATCACGGTGCGCAACCTCCTCGACATGACGAGCGGACTCGCCGTGCCGGAGAATTACGATCCGCTGCATCCGCTCACCGGTACGGCCGGGATGTACCTCACCCAGGACATCCCGGCCTTCGTGGCGGACAACGCGCAGCTGGCGTTCAAGCCGGGCAGCGCGGGCCACTACCGGAGCATCGACACCGAGGTCCTCGGCCTGCTCCTGGCGCGGGTCGAGGGCAAGCCGGTGGCGGATCTGCTCTCGGAGCGGATCTGGAAGCCGATGGGAGCCGAGGCCGAGGCGACCTGGAACCTCGATCGGCCGGCGGGAGTCGAGAAGGCGTTCTGTTGCCTCAACGCGACGGCCCGGGATTTCGCCCGCCTCGGGCTCCTCGTGGCCGATCAGGGCCGGGCCGGAGACGTCCGCATCATCCCGGCCCGCTGGATCGAGCGGATCGCCACGCCGGCCCGCCGCGTGGTGGACGGGTGGCGCTACTCCGCCCAGTGGTGGCACGCCCCCGGCGACGATGATGGCGCGATCTCGGCGATCGGCGTCTACGGACAGTACGTCTACGTCAACCGCACCACCGGCACGGTCATCGTGAAGCTCAGCGATCACGGGGCCGAGCAGGACGAGACCGAAACCCTCGCGGTGATGCAGGCGATCGCCGCCGATCTGGCGGCCAAGGGTCCCTGAGTATCGCGAGGGGGCCGCGTCCCGCGCGTGGTGCCTGCCCCGGCAAGGCCCCAAGTCCATTGCCCGCGAACGCGCGCGAAGTTTTGTGGCGGCCGCTTAACGCGGTGCTCATGCCGATCGTGGACAATGCTGGCCGCACGCCACTTCTCGAAGACGTTCGATCATGTCCGATCCCGTTTCATCCGCGTCTCGCGGTCCATCCCTCGCGCTCGGGGTGCCGACGTACCGCAAGGGTGTGAACGAGGCGCGGATCACACCCCTCTGGCTGCTGCTCGTCGGGCGTGCGGCCGTGCGGCGGAACTGGCACCTGCTGCTGATCTTCGGTTTGGTCTGCACGGCGCTCGGCATCGTCGTGGTGATCGACTCCCTCGATGGGGCACTCCACGTTCCGGACCGCTGGTTCGGCCTTCTCCTCCTGGCCGAGGGGCTGGGGTCCCTCTTGGCCGGAACGCTCGCAGCGGGCGCCGCGCGCCGGCTGCGCCTCCTCAAGGGTGTGTTGCTGTGCGCGATGGCCGTGCTGATCGTCGCCGCAACCCGGCACAGCGTCTTCCTGCTCGCAATGATCTTCGGGACCGCCTTCCTGGTCGACGGCGCGATCCGCATCGTCATCGCCTGTATCCTGAAGTTCTCCGGTTGGCGAAGCTCGGCGGCCCTCGGGGCGCTCGGCGTCGCTTTCGGGCTGTTCCATCTCCAGCCCTGGCCAACCTGGTATGCGGGCACGGTGGGATACTGCGTCGGGATGTTCCTCCTCCTCAACGGCGCGCGCTTCGCCCTGGCCAGCCTGCGGACCCGGCGCCTGGATCCCTGCCCGACCGCGTCCCCGTCGCCGATGGCGTCACGGCCGGGGCTCGAAGACAAAGTCCCGCCCGATGGGGTCGGACATGGCTCCAGCCTGCAAGTCCATGTCTGGACCCCGACCGGTCAGGCCACCACCCCGGCCCGGCAGCGGCTGATGAACCGCTACGTCGCCTCCGTCGACGCGCGCGGGGTGCTCTCCACGGGACACGCCGCCCTCGAGCAGGGCACGGATCTCTACATCAGTCACTATCCGGCGGTGGAAATCGATCGGTCGTCGGCCAACCTGCGCTCCAACCTGAGTGCCGGACCCGAGAATGATGTGCCGGGCCGCTTCCTGCCATCGTACCGGGAGGAGGCCGCGGATTGGTGTGAGGCGACCCTCACGATTCGGCTCAGCGGCATCGACGACGAGCGGCTCCGGATGTTCTGGGCGGATTATCGCCGTGATCCGACCTACAACTTCATCGGCCGCAACTGCTCCACGGCCGTGGCACTCGCGCTGGATGCGGCGGTGGAGGGGGCGCTGGCGCGCACCGGACATCCGTGGCGCCAGCTTGCCAAGGCCATGACCAGCCCCGAGTTCTGGGCGGCGGCCGTCCTGCGAAACGGGGCCGCCGGGATGACGTGGACGCCGGGGCTGGTCCTCGACTACAGCCGTGCCCTGAGCACGCTCATCGACCCGGATCCCCCGATGCCCGGTATCGCGTGGACGGGTGTCGTCCGGCAGATCGTCGGCACCCGGCCCAGGAAGTGGCTTCCCGGGCTGCCTCGCCTGGCGCGCCGCCGCCCCGCCGCGAATTCGGCCCGCGGCGAAGCCTGACACCGGACCTCGATCCGCGCAGCTCAGCGAGGTCCGAATTGTGCCTGGGCTCACGGCCGGTACAGCCGCGGGGGGCAGCGCCTGCCGGCAGTCGCGCACCGCGATGTCACGCGACGCGTTTCGATGGACGTCATCCGCCCGATCAGAAC
>JAKONB010000192.1 GCA_022702195.1 Beijerinckiaceae bacterium
TCGCCGACCGGATCGAGGCGCGCCGCAGGCGATGAGGGCGGCCCGATGAAAACGCCCGCGCGGCGGTGAGCGACGCGGGCCGGATCGATCAGCGGCGGCGGAACTGACCGCGCATCGGCGGGCGCGGTCCCGAGGAACGCTCGTCCTTGTGACGGAACACCAGGCGACCCTTCTCGAGATCGTAGGGCGACATCTCGACGGTGACGCGGTCGCCCGCCAGAGTCTTGATGCGGTTCTTCTTCATCTTGCCGGCCGTGTAGGCCACGATCTCGTGGCCCTGGTCGAGCTGCACGCGGTAGCGTGCGTCCGGCAGGATCTCGATCACGAGACCGTCGAACTGCATCAACTCTTCTTTCGCCATCCACACTCTCCAGCCGGCGCGCCGAACGGGGCGACCCGGGACACTATAACAAAGCCGTTCGGCAAAACGCAGCGGGCGGCGGGTCCGATCGGATCGGATGCGCAACACCGGCGAGCGTTGCCCTGACATAATGTTCGCCGCGCCGGGAGGCAAGCTTTTAGAGCATCGTCCCGAAAGGTGGCTGCCGGCTTTCGGAAAAAGACGATGCCGAAACAAGAATCTGGCGCGGTGTCTCGGCGCCGATGTTCCGGCGCCGATGTCCAGGCCGCCGCGCCGGCGTCGGCTCCGAATCGTCGCCGACGGAAAACCGGTGTAGCACGCGCGGCGCGCCCAATGCCGTGGTCTCTTGCCCGCCTGCGGAGATCGCGCTTATTGCGCCACGTCATGGCCCGCATAGTCGATCCGGCCGTCGGGTGTCCGGCGCCAGACCTGCATCACGTAGGCCGGCCGCTGCGGATCGGGCTGGATGTCACCGGCGGCATCGTAGGCGATGGTGCCGATCACCGTCCGCAGGGGGGTGCCCCGATGCAGGAAGGCCGCCACCGCCCGCGCTTCGGTCGATTTCCCCCCCTCGATGCCGAGACGGAGCACCTCCACGGCGGCGTAGGCTTGTGCCGCGAAGGGGGACATGGCGGCCAGGGGCTCCGCCTCGGTCGGGCGAGGCGAGCGGGACGGGGGCCGGGGCTCCGGCAGGCGGCGCTCGGGTGCCACCGACATCACCGTGCCCTCGGCGCCTTGGGCCTGCGCGAAGGTCCGGTCGAGCAGGCCGTCGCTGCCGATCAGGGGGGCGTCGAGGCCTCCCTCGCGCATCGCCTTCACCAGCACGGCCCCCTCCGCGGCGAGGCCGCCGAAATAGATCGCGGTGACGCCCGCGCGCTTCAGGCGGGCCACCAGGGCGGAGAGGTCGCGATCGCCGCGCGCAAGTCCCTCGAAGGCCGCCTCGCTGCGGTTGTTCGCCCGCAGGACGCGCGCCACCCCGTCCACGAGCCCTCGGCCGAAACTGGTCTTGTCGTGAACGAGGCCGATCCGCCGGTCGCCGAGACGGGCCACGAGATAGGTCCCCGCCAGGGTGCTCTGCTCGGCGTCGCTCGGGCCGGTGCGGAAGACGTTCCACAGGCCCCGTGCCGTGAGGGGCGGCCATGTGGCACCGGGCGTCACCGCGACGATGCCGGCCTCTGCGTAGGCCGGCATCGCCAGGGCGGCCACGGCGGTGTTGAGAGGGCCGACCACGAGACCGACCCGCTCCGCCGCAAATTTTCGGGCGACCACGAGCCCCTGCTTGCCGTCGCCGGCATCGTCCGCCACCACGAGGACGATGCGCTGCCCGTTCACGCCTCCGGCCCGGTTGAGATCCGCCACCGCCTGCTCGGCCCCGGCCCACATGCTTTGGCCGAAGGTCGCATCCGGCCCGGTCAGCGGGGCCGACAGGCCGATCTTCACCTGTGCCTGCGCGCCCGTGGCCGCGACGAGGAAGGGGAGGGCGAGGGTGGCGAGGCGGCGGATCATGCGTCGGGTCGCGGTCACGGGGATCGAGGGGCCACGATAGGCTCACCGTTCCGGTGCGGAAAGTCACGTCGATGCGCAACGGGCTCGCCCCAGCCATTGTATGCGGATCGTGGGAGCCTAAGTGCCTTGCCCCGTGTTGCGAGGAGACGGACCCGTACCGTCCTCCGGAGTCATCCCGATGCTCTCCACCGACAACGATATCCTGAGCGCCGCCGAATCCTGGCGTCGCGCCGGGCGCAGGGTCGCCCTCGCCACCGTGATCGAGACCTGGGGATCGGCCCCGCGCCCGGTGGGCAGCCACCTCGTCGTCGACGAGGACGGCGGCTTCCTCGGCTCGGTTTCGGGCGGCTGCGTCGAGGGCGCGGTGATCACCGAGGGGCTGGATGCCATCGTGGACGGGCGGCCCCGCGTGGTCGAGTTCGGCGTGGCGGACGAGACCGCGTGGCGGGTCGGTCTCTCCTGCGGCGGGCGCATCCGCGTCTTCGTCGAGCCCGTGCTCTGAGGCGGCGGCGATGAATCTCGAGATCTTGGCGATCCTCAACGCCGAGCGCGCGGCGCGCCGCGCCGCCATCCTGATCACGGATGTCGACGACGGCACCCAGCGCGTGGTGCGCGAAGCCGAGATCGCCACCGATCCCCTGGCCGAGGATCTCGCCCGGCGCCTGGCCTCGGGCAAGAGCGGCCTCGGCGAGGCTGCGGGGCGGCCGCTGTTCTTCACCGTGCAGGCGCCCCCGGTGCGCCTCGTGGTGATCGGCGCGGTGCATATCAGCCAGGCCCTGTGCCCGATGGCCGCCGTCCTCGATCTGTCGGTGACGGTCATCGATCCGCGCACCGCCTTCGCCACGCCGGAGCGGTTTCCCGGCATCGACCTCGTGCCGGAATGGCCCGACGACGCGCTCTCTGTCCATGGCGCGCCCCTCGACCGCTACTGCGCCGTGGCGGCCCTGACCCATGACCCCAAGATCGACGATCTGGCCCTGGCGGCGGCCCTGCGGGCGGAGTGCTTCTATGTCGGCGCACTGGGCTCGCGAAAGACCCATGCGGCCCGGGTCGCCCGCCTGACCGAGGCCGGTTTCGATGGGGCGCAGATTGGGCGGATCGCCGCCCCCATCGGGCTGAACATCGGTGCGGTCAGCCCGGCGGAGATCGCCCTCGCGATCCTGGCCCAGATCGTGGCGGCGCAGCGCGCCCCGCGCCTCGGATCGGCCGCGTGAAGTTCGGCGCGGTTCCCACCTCCGAGGCGGCCGGCCTCATCGCGGCCCATACGGTGCGGGCGCACGATGTCACCGTGCGCAAGGGGCGCGCGATTCCGGCGGCGGATGCGGCCCGCCTCGCGGCGGCTGGGCTGTGCGAGCTCGTCGCGGTGACGCTGGAGGCCGGCGATGTCGGCGAGGACGAGGCCGCCGGCCGCCTCGCCCTGTGCCTGGCCGGCCCCGGCCTGCGGGCCGAGCCGCCCTTCACCGGCCGCTGCAACCTCCATTCCGAGACGGCCGGAATTCTCCTCGTCGACCGTCACGGGATCGACGCGGTGAACGCCATCGACGAGGGGATCACGGTGGCGACCCTGCCGCCCTACAAGCCGGTGGTGGCCGGCGAGATGGTGGCCACCATCAAGATCATCCCGTATGCGGTGCGGGACCGGGCGCTGGAACGGGCCTGCCGCGCGCCCATCGAGCCTCCCTTACGCATCGCGCCCTACCAACGCCACCGCGTCGCCGTGGTCTCGACCCTGCTGCCCGGCCTCAAGGCGTCCACCGTCGACAAGACGCTGGTCAGCCTCGCCCGGCGGCTCGACCCCACGGGGGCGGCCATCGTCGCCGATCGCCGCGTTTCCCACCGCTCCGAGGCGGTGTCGGCGGCGATCCGCGCGGCGGTGACGGAGGATCGTGCCGATCTCGTCGTGATCTTCGGCGCCTCCGCCATCGCCGACCGCCGCGACGTCATCCCGGCGGGGATCGAGGCGGCGGGCGGAAGCGTGGCCCATCTCGGCATGCCGGTGGATCCCGGCAACCTCCTCCTCGTCGGGGCCTACGGTCCGGTTCCGGTGATCGGCGCGCCGGGTTGCGCCCGCTCGCCCAAGGAGAACGGCTTCGACTGGGTGCTGCACCGCCTGCTCGCCGCACTCCCGGTCACCCGCGCCGACATCGTCGCGCTCGGGGTCGGGGGCCTGCTGATGGAGATCGTCTCGCGGCCGCAGCCCCGCTCCGGCGGCGCGGCGCCGCTGGGGGATTTGGCCGACGACGCGTTGGACGGAGACGACGATGCCTGAATTCGGGATCGTCGTGCTGGCCGCCGGGCGTGGTACCCGGTTCGGGCGTGCACCGAAGCTGCTGAGCCTCCTGGACGGCAAGCCGCTGGTGCGGCACGTGGCGGAGACGGCCGTCGCCGCGCGCCTCGGGCCGGTGGGTGTGGTGCTGGGTGCGCATGCCGAGGCGATCCGCGCGGCCTTGGCCGGCCTCGACCTCGCGGCGGTGGACAATCCGCGTTTCGCGGACGGTCTCTCCACCTCCCTGCTGGCGGGTCTCGCCGCGATGCCGGACCGGGTGGAGGGGGTGTTCGTGCTGCTGGCCGACATGCCGCGCATCGCGCCGGTCCATCTATTGGCCCTGGCCGACGTCTATGAGGCCGCCGACCCGGCCCCTTCCGCCGTCGTGCCGGTGAGTGCGGGCCGTCGCGGAAACCCGGTCCTGCTTAACCGCCGCCTGTTGGACCCCGACCTCTCGGCGCTGACCGGCGATCAGGGGGCAGGCCGTCTCCTCGCCCGCCGCCGCGACGTGATCGAGGTCGCGATGGATGCGGCGGTGGCGGCCGACATCGACACGCCGGACGCCCTCGCGGCGCTCGCGCGGGGGGCTCAGCCGGATTTGGCACGCTTGGCGTCCGCCCGGCAGCGATCCGAGCAGTAGCGGACCTCGTCCCAGACCCGCTCCCATTTCTTGCGCCATGCGAAGGGCTTGCCGCATTGGGCACAGGTCTTGGTGGGCAGGTCGGACTTCTTGCGCATCCGCGCCATGGGAGAACCGGTTTCGCTCAGGGACGCCCGAGATGCCCGGCCTCGGTGAGGGCCACCGGGCTCCAGCGGGTGATCAGGATATAGCCGTCGCGGGCGGCCACGACCACGTGGCGGCGGTAACGGTGGACCACGGTGCCGGGGCTGTGCCGATGCGCCTCCCGCCATCCGTCGGCGGCGGCCACGTAGACGCGGGATTCCCCGAGCCGGGCGATGGTCTCGATGGTGCCGAAGGCGCGCACCCGGCGCAGGATCGCCTCCACCTCCGCCCGGAAGTCGAGCGTGCGGTCGGCATCGGTGACGCGGGGCCAATAGGACCCGTCCCCCTGGGGCTTGGCGGAGGCCCAAAGAGCCGGGAGCTCACGGGCGATCGGCCCCTTGGCGACCCGTCGCGAGGCCATCTGACATTTGGCCAGCAGCGTCTCGTGGGTCTCGAACGGACTGACCGCGAAGCATTCCTGCGCCAGGATGTCCCCGGTATCGAATCCTTCCTCGGCCAGCACATGCGCGCTGACACCCCATTGGGTGTGTCCGTCGGCGATGGCCTTGAACAGCGGATAGGGGCCGCGCCCCATCGGCAGCGGCGAGGGGTGGAAGTTCAGGGCGTAGCGGGCACGCCCGCGCCAGCCGCGCACCAGCCAGGGATAACCCGCCACCACCAGGACCCAGTCCGTCCCGTGGGCCTGATGGAGAGCGTCGAGATCGGCGGCCCGGATTCGCGACATCTGGATCGGCACCCGGTGCCGCCGGGCCTGGGCTACCACGATCTCGTTGTGGTCGTAGAGACCGTCGCAGGGCCGGGTGAACAGTTTCACGGGGGTCCAGCCGGCCTCGACCAGGGCTTCGAAGACGCCGCCGAGAAAATCGATGCCGGCAAAGGCGAATTTCATGGGGCGTCTCGGTGAGGGCTGCGACGCCGCGACCGCGGCGATTCCGACTGGTACCGCTCCACGGCGGTCCCATGCGCCTTACCTAGTCGATCACGATCCAATTGGGCAGGCTTTGCGGGAGACGTCATGGCGCGGGTTCTTCTCTACGGCGGCACGGGCGGCATCGGCCTGGCCACGGCCCGGGGCCTGCGCGCACGGGGCTATGCCCTCCATCTCGTCGCTCGCGACGCCGCGCGCCTCGATGCGGCGGCGGCCGAACTCGGCGAGACCACCGTGACCGCCGGGGACGTGACCGACCCGGACCTGTTCGCACGGGCGACGGGCGAGGCCGGCGAGGCCCTGTCGGGCCTCGTCTACGCGGTCGGCACCATCAACCTGCGTCCCCTGGCCCGGCTGAGTACGGCGGATGTCGAGAGCGATTTCCGGATCAACGCGCTGGGTGCCTTCCTGGCGGTGCAGGCCGCCGCCGCCGCGCTGAAAGCCGGGGGCGCCGCGGACGCGGCCGATGGAGCGGGGGCCGGCATCGTCCTGTTCTCCACCGTGGCGGTGGCGCAAGGTTTCGCCGCCCATGCCTCGGTGGCGATGGCCAAGGGCGCGGTGGAAGGCCTCGCCCTGTCGCTCGCCGCCGAGATGAGCCCGCAGGTCCGCGTCAACGTGGTGGCCCCCTCCCTCACCCGCACGCCCCTCGCCGCCGCCATCACCGCCAACGAAACCCTGGCGTCGGGGATCGCTTCCATGCATGCGCTCCAGCGCCTCGGAACCCCCGAGGATGTCGGCGGGCTCGCCGCCTTCCTGGTCTCGCGCGAGGCCGCCTGGATCACCGGCCAGGTGATCGGCGTCGATGGCGGCCGCTCCACCCTGCGCACCAAGGGCTGAGCGGTTGCGCAGCCTGCGCTTCGTGCTGGGCGACCAGCTCCACCGTGGCCTTTCTGCGTTGGCTGATCTCGATGCCGACCACGACGTGGTCCTCCTCGTCGAGGTTCGGGCGGAGGCGACCTACGTTCGGCACCACAAGCAGAAGATCGCCTTCCTGTTCTCGGCGATGCGTCACTTCGCGGCCGAGCTGGAGGCCGAGGGTCTCACCGTAGACTATGTCCGTCTCGATGAGCCCGGCAACACCGGCGCCTTCACCGGCGAGCTGAAGCGGGCGGTGGCGCGGCACGATCCCGACCGGATCGTGGTCACCGAGCCGGGCGAGTGGCGGGTTTGGGAGATGATGCGGGGCTGGGACGCGGATATCCCGGTGCCGGTGGAGGTCCGCCACGACGACCGCTTCCTCTGCCCGCGCCGGGACTTCGCCGCATGGGCCGGAGACCATCGTCCCTTACGGATGGAGACGTTCTATCGTGGCATGCGCCGGCGCACCGGCATCCTGATGCGAGACGGCGAGCCCATCGGAGGACGCTGGAATTTCGACCGTGACAACCGCAAGCCGCTGCCCCGGGGCTACCAAGCACCCGAGCGACGCGGTTTCGTACCCGATGCGATCACCCGCGAGGTCGTCGCCCTGGTGGAGCGAGACTTCCCCGGGCATTTCGGAACCCTCGCGGGATTTGCCTGGCCGGTGACGCGGGTGCAGGCCCTCGATGCGCTCGCGCATTTCATCGCGGATTGCCTGCCCGCCTTCGGCGATTACCAGGATGCGATGAAGACCGGCGCGCCGTTCCTCCATCACGCGCTCATCGCGCCGGCCCTCAATGCCGGCCTCCTCACCGCCGGGGAAGTGTGCCGGGCTGCCGAGGAGGCTTTTCACGCGGGCAGCGCGCCGCTCCATTGCGTGGAGGGCTTCATCCGGCAGATCCTCGGCTGGCGCGAATATGTCCGCGGGCTCTACTGGGCGCGGATGCCGGCCTATGCGGCCACCAACGTCCTCGACGCGCGGCGCGATTTGCCATGGTTCTACTGGTCCGGCGAGACCCAGATGAACTGCCTCGCGCAATGCGTGGGTGAGACGCGGGACAACGCCTATGCCCACCACATCCAGCGGCTGATGGTGACGGGAAACTTCGCCCTCCTGGCCGGGCTCGACCCGGCCCAGGTGGAGGCGTGGTATCTCGCCGTCTATGCCGACGCCTACGAATGGGTCGAACTGCCCAATGTCCACGGCATGGTCCTGTGGGCGGATGGCGGCATCCTCGGCTCGAAGCCCTACGCGGCCTCCGGCGCCTATATCGACCGGATGTCGGATTATTGCGGCGCCTGCCGCTACGACGTCGCTGCCCGGACCGGCCCCACGGCCTGCCCGTTCAACCTGCTCTACTGGCGCTTCCTCATCCGGCACGCCGAGCGCCTCGCGGACAATCCCCGCCTGGAGATGCCCTATCGGAGCCTCGCCCGCATGGACGCGGCGCGCAAAGTCACGATCGTGGACGCGGCGGAACGGTTCCTGGCCGGCCCTGAGATGGGTCCGGCTCCCGGATACAGGGAGCGGGCGGAACTCGATCTCGGCAGGCCGCCCCCGCGACAGCGCCGGGTTCCCACCGGCGAGACTCCGGAGGACGCCCTCACAACGGCGTCCAAAAACTGAGCTCCAGGTAGGGCGCGGCGCCGCTCTGCCCGGTGGCGAACTGGATCCCCGCCGAGGCACGGAAGCGAAAGCGCCCGAGGGCGAAATCGGTGGCGTGAAGCCCGATGAGGCCCTTCCGGTAACCGGTCGCGTCAAGATAGAGAGCGGCTTCGGGACCCCAAGAGGCGCCCCAGATCCGCGCGCCCCAGGACAGGCGGCTCCACACGCTCATGCGCGCCGAGCCGAGGATCAGCGCCGCCGTCACGAGCGTCTCATCGGTGGGTCGGCCCCAGACCTCGCCCTGCAACCGGATTCCAAAGCGCGGGGGAAGCATCACGGTCGCACAGCCGCAGGAGAGGAACGTCACCGATCCTTCCGGGCCGGCATAGGCGGCGAAAACGCCCCAATCGCGAAACCATTGATACCCCGCCAGGGCCGCCGCGACGCTTGTTCGACGAATCAGGGCGCCCTCGGTGCGGACCCCGCTCCCGACGCTCGCCAGCGCGACGAATCCGGCCCGGTCGAGGTGGCCGGGGGCGAACTTCGCCCCGCTGGTGACGAAGAGCGAGGGGCTCGCCTCCAGGCTCCCGAACAGCAGCAGCGAGGCGGCGTTCGACTCAGCCGACGCGGAATGGGCCGTCGCCATCGTGACGGCCAGAAGGCTGGCATGGGTGGTCTTCCGGAACCGAACGTCGATGGGATCCGCCTCCGTCACCGCCGGACCGCTCCGTGCGAGACGGCACGATACGGAGAAGGAGCGCGATTTCATCAGTAAATAACAGGATTATTGCGACTTTCCGGGTTCGTTCTCCAATATCGATAGATTATACCTCTGATTAAATCCCGGACTACGCCGGAAAAATAAACCTTGAGTCGATATAGATCGGTGGCGTTATTTGAGGTGCGCCTTGCCGCGCGCGGGATGATTCGGGTTTCCCGCGCGCGGGGACCGAGTGCCCGTCGCGGTGCCGCGCTTGGCGCAGCGGTCCGACTAGGCTACAGCCCGCCCTAGGACAGTCGCCAACGGCCGAGCTTTCTTGACATCCAGCGCCCGAACATCCGAGGTCCTCACCGTGCTCGCGGCACAGGAGGGAGATCGACTGACCGTCGGCGATATCATCGCTGTGCTGAAGGATCGTGCCTTCGCGCTGCTCATCGTCATTCTCGGTCTGCCGAACTGCCTGCCGATGCCGCCGCCTATTCCGCTGGTCTGCGGGCTGCTGCTTCTCCTCGTGGCGATTCAGATCACCGCCGGCATGGCCGCGCCCTGGCTTCCGCGCGCGCTCCTGCGCCGGTCCGTGGCCCGCAAGGACGTGGAGCGGGCCGCCAACCGCGCGGTGCCGCTGCTGAAGCGCCTCGAGAACTGGTCGAAGCCGCGCATGAGCCTGTTCGAGACCGCGCTCGGGATGCGCGGTGTCGGCCTGCTGCTGCTGACCCTGTCGCTCGCCCTCATCGTCGCCGCGCCGCTGGTGGGGCAGATTCCGCTCGGGCTGGCGATCTGTCTCGTCGGTCTCGGGCTCGTCGAGCGCGACGGCCTCGTGGTCATCGTCGGCCTCGTGGTGGGCGCCATCGGCGTCCTACTGAATGCCGGCTTCGTCTACGCCATCATCTCGGGCATCATCAGCCTGTTCCACCTCTGAGGAACCGGCAGGTCCCGCCCGCCGTCACGCTTCGAGGTGGCGCGGTCGGAACAACCGCCGGACGAGGCCACCTTTCGGCCCGACCAGGATCGAGGCGAGGTAAAGTGCGCCGGCCGCCAGGACGATGGCCGGCCCGGTGGGCAGGTCCGCCCGATACGACACGCTGAGCCCGATCACGCTCGACAGCATCGCGATCAGCATCGCCGCCGGGATCATGCCGGAGAGATCGGTCGCCCAGAACCGCGCGGCGATGGCCGGCAGCAGCATCAGGCCCACCGCCAGCAGCGTGCCGAGGGCCTGGAAGCCGCCGACGAGATTCATCACCACGAGTCCCAGGAACGCGTAATGCACCGGGCCGCCGGCCCGGCTCACCGTGCGCAGGAACAGCGGATCGACGCATTCCATCACCAGCGGCCGGTAGAGGGCCGCGAGCCCCACCAGCGTGACCGTGGCGATGCCCCCGAGCAGCCACAGGGCCGGATCGTCGAGGGCCAGCACCGTGCCGAACAGGATGTGCAGCAGGTCGATCTGCGAGCCGCGCAGCGAGACCAGCAGCACGCCGCCGGCCAGCGAGATCAGGTAGAACGCGGCCAGGCTCGCATCCTCCTTGATCGCGGTGGAGCGGGTGACGAAGCCGGCGAGCAGAGCCACGGCGAGGCCCGCCACGAGGCCGCCGATGGTCATCGCCGGCAGGGACAGCCCCGCCACCAGGAAGCCCACGGCCGCGCCGGGCAGGATCGCGTGGCTCATCGCGTCGCTCATCAGGCTCATGCGCCGCAGCATGAGGAAGACGCCCACCGGAGGCGCCGATACCGACAGAGCGAGGCAGCCGACCAGGGCGCGGCGCATGAAGCCGAACTCGACGAACGGGCCGAACAGGAAGTCGATCAAGCGGCGTGCCCGTGGTCGTGAGGATGGTCGTGGGAAGGGGGCCGGCCCGCATTCCCGTCATCGGCATGGGCGTGCGTAGGGGCCGGGGCATGGGAGTGACCGTGACCGTCCGCCGCCGGACCGGCGCGTCCGCAGATCGCCGCGTCCTCGTCCCAGGCCTCCGACAGGCTCTGCGCCCGGGCGAGGTTGCGCGGGGTGAGCACCCGGTCGGTCGGCCCCCAGGCCACCGGCTCGCGGGCGAGCAGCAGCGTGTGCGGGAAATGGCTCCGCACCTGGGACAGATCGTGCAGGGCGGCCACGATGGTGCGGCCTTCGGCATGCCACGCACGGATGAGGCCGATGAGGTCCGCGGTGGTGCGCCCGTCGATGCCGGTGAAGGGCTCGTCGAGGAGGAGCACCCGTGCCTCCTGCACGATGAGCCGCGCGAAGAGGGCGCGCTGGAACTGACCGCCGGACAGGGTACCGATCAACCGGTCCGCGAACCCGTCGAGACCCACCGCCGTGAGCGCCGCCAACAGAGCGTCACGATGCGGCCGGGCGCTGCGCCAGGGGCCGAGCCGGCGCCACAGGCCCATGGCGACGAGGTCGAGGACGCGGATGGGGAAGCTGCGGTCGATCTCGGCGGCCTGGGGCAGGTAGGCGATGGCGTCCTTGCGCGGGCGTTCGATCCCGCCTTCGAGGCACGGTATCTCGCCGACGATCCCCTTCAGGAGGGTCGATTTGCCGGCCCCATTGGGACCCACCAGGGCGAGCAGCGCGCCTTCGGGGATGGTGCCGTGAAGATGGTGGACGGCCGGGTGGCGGTCATAGCCGAGGGTCAGTCCGCGCAGGAGGATCGCGGCATCGGTGCTCATCGGGCGGCCCACAGAATGGCGCCCCAGAGCAGGACCGCCAGGATCAGCGCGACCGCGAAGCGCGAGGCGGCACTCGCCTGAAACAACGAGCGGCGGGGGATGGATGTCCGAGGGGTTCGGGTCACGGATGGATCATTTGCCCGAACGGAAGCGTCGGCCTATGGTCAGGGTGATACACTGTAACACTCCGGCAGTTCAATCGCCGGGGTTCGCGAGGCTCCACCATGCACGACCATGCGGAGACGCATGATGCGGCCGGCTGTTGCGGCGGCGATGCCGAGGGCGCCATCGCCCGGGCCGAGCGCATCTGTCGGGAACGCGACCTGCAATTCACCCGGCTGCGGCGGGACGTGCTGGCGGCGGTGGCCGCACAGACTCGTCCGCTCGGCGCCTACGACATCGCCGAACGGCTGAGCGAGCCGGGCCGCCGGGTCGCGGCCGTCTCGGTCTATCGGGCGCTGGACTTCCTCACCGAGCAGGGCTTCGTCCACCGCATCGCCAGCCGCAACGCCTTCGTCTCCTGCGGCCATGCCCATAGCGACGGGGCCGGCCTGGTCTTCCTGATCTGCCGCAGCTGCGGCACCATCGACGAGACCACTTCGCCCGAGGTGGAGCATCAGCTCGGGCGGACCCTGGCCAAGGCCGGGTTCAAGCCGGTGAGCCGCATCCTCGAGGTCGAGGGGGAATGCGAGGCCTGCCTCGGGCGCCCGACCGAGGCGTGATCGGGGCGCCCCGGCCGGCTCAGAACGCGTTCTTGTAGGCGCGGGGCGAGAACACCGTCATGAACATGATCCGGAGGTCGAGCCAGACCGACCACCGGTCGATGTAATGCAGGTCGTGCTGGACCCTGCGTTCCATGTCGAGGTCGGTGAGCGTCTCGCCGCGCAGGCCGTTCACCTGGGCCCATCCGGTGATGCCCGGCATGACGTTGTGGCGGCGGGCATAGAGCGCGATGCGGTTCTCGAAGCTGCGATCATGGGCCAGGGCGTGGGGCCGGGGGCCGACCAGCGACATCTCGCCCCGCAGCACGTTGATGAGCTGGGGCAGCTCGTCGATGTTGGACCGGCGCAGGATCGCCCCGATGGGCGTGATGCGGTTGTCGTTGCGCGAGGCTTGGCGGAACACCGCATTCCCCTCGGTCTTCATGCTGCGGAATTTGTACACGCCGAAGGGCTGCTGGTTGAAGCCGTAGCGCTTCTGCCGGAAGAACACCGGCCCCGGGCTGTCGAGCTTGATCAGGACCGCCACCGCGAGAAAGAGCGGCGCCAGCATGACGAGGGCGAACGCAGCCAGCGTCAGGTCGAGGGCGCGCTTGAGCAGCAATTCGCCGTTGCTCAGGGGCCGGCGGCCGATATTGATGCCCGAGAGTCGCCCGACCCGGGCCACGGTCAGGTCGGGGAACCGGTCCATCACCGAGCCGGGGCGCAGGTGCAGGGCCGCCGGGACACGGAGGAAAGCGTTGACGCAGCGCTCCACATCCGCGCTGGCCGACCAGGGGACCAGGACGAACACATCGTCCGGCCGCAGGAACCGAACCACCGAGACGGCGAGGTCGAGATCCTCCGCCAGCCGGTTGCTGCGCGCCGCCTCGTCCTCACGGGGATCGATGCGGCGCAGGTAGCTCGTGCCGACCACCCGCAGGCCCAGGGCCTCGGCGTCGTTGTTCGCATAGAACCGGACAATGTCCTCCTCGTAGCCGACGAGGTGGATGCGGTTGATCGAGGCCGAGTTCTGCGTCATCGCCCGGCGCACCAGGCCGACCATGGCGAAGCGCACCGCCAGCATGGCGGGCAATCCCACCAGGAAGAAGCCGAACACCGCGATGCGCGAGACGTCGTTGGTGGTCTTCGTGAGGAAACCGAGCACGAGGACGACGATCCAGGCCATCAGCCACCGGCTGGCCGTGCGCCGGAGGTGCGGCTCCAGGGAAAGCTGCGTCTCGATGCTGTAGCCGTCGCGCATGATGTTGCTGAGCACGACGAAGGCCGCAATGAAGCCCGCGACCGCCAAGCTGCCGCTGGATCCCCCCACCAACGCACCTGGCACGGCCCAGTCGTAGATCTGCTCCACGAGGGCCGCCGTGCCGAGAATGGTCAGCAGGTCGGCCACCGCCACCGCCGTGGAGATGCCGAGGCGGAACGCCGCCCGCCGCCTGCGTGGCAGCAGGGCTGCCCACACATCCCGCCGGCCGGCCGCGTGGGTCGGTAGGCCTTGATAGAGCTCAGTGATCGGATCGTGAAACATGCTACGGCGCCATGTCCCGTCGTGAAGCAAAACATGTCCCAAATCGAGCCAATTGGCAGCGAGATCCGGGCTCTTACCGGGAATGGCGCAAGGATCGCACCCGCCCCGTGATGTTTCCCGGATGTGTCTCGGCGCTCGCACACCGGTCAGGATGCGAACCCATCGGATTACCCCGTGAGATCGTCTTGACGCTGAACAACCTGCGTCTCCCGAGAAGGTTTCCCGTAAGACTTGCCGGAGGAGGGCGGGATACGGTGCCCGCAATACAACTTATGGATGAAATTTTGGTCTTCGAAGGCGACGGCCTTCACGCTTGTCTCGGGTTGCCATCGTCCCGTAGGGCCGGGTCCGTCCGCTCGCAATACATCGTTAACGATCACGCTCACGCGAGCCACAATTTTTCAATCCGAGGCGCGGGTTTGCAACGGGAGGGCGGGACGGTAGAGCCGGCCGGTTCGGGCGATCGCTCCCGATCGCGTCACGGGGCCGGGCATGGCAGCGCCAGCGGACCAGATCACGGATCCGGCGAACCCGGTGAACCCGGCGGGGCCGCTCGCCGCCGCATCCGCCCCCGCCCTCGTCATTCTGGGTGCGCTCAGCCTCTCGCACCTGCTCAACGACCTCGTGCAATCGCTGCTGCCGGCGATCTACCCGCTCCTGAAGTCCAGCTTTCATCTCGATTTCGGGCAGATCGGCCTCATCACCTTCGTGTTCCAGGTCACCGCCTCGGTGCTTCAGCCGGTGGTGGGACTCTATACCGACCGGCGGCCGATGCCGTTCTCCCTGGCCATCGGCATGGCCTCGTCCCTCGTTGGGCTGGTTCTCCTGTCCCTGGCCGGACGCTACGGTATGCTCCTGCTCGCCGCCGGTCTGGTCGGCCTCGGCTCGGCGGTGTTCCACCCGGAAGCATCGCGCGTGGCGCGGCTCGCCTCGGGGGGGCGCTATGGCCTCGCCCAATCGGTGTTCCAGGTCGGTGGCAATGCCGGCACCGCCTTCGGTCCCCTGCTCGCGGCCTTCGTCGTGATGCCGCATGGTCAGGCGAGTGTCGCGTGGTTCTCACTGGCGGCGCTGGCCGGCATCGGCGTGCTCAGCCTGGTCGGGCGCTGGTATCGTGCCCGGCTCGCCGGCTTAGCGAGCCGGGCCACGCCTCGGAGGGCGCCCAGTGCCGGGGCCTCGCTCCCACGGTCTCGCGTGATCGCCACGGTGGCGATCCTGCTGGCGCTGATTTTCTCCAAGTATTTCTACATGGCGAGCTTCTCGTCCTATTACACCTTCTACCTCATCCACCGGTTCGGCGTACCGGTCGCCCAGGCGCAGATCTACCTGTTCCTGTTCCTCGGCGCCGTGGCGGCCGGCACGCTCCTGGGCGGTCCGATCGGCGACAGGTTCGGGCGAAAGCCCGTCATCTGGGGGTCGATCCTCGGGGTGCTGCCCTTCACCCTCGCTCTCCCGCATGTCGACCTGCTCTGGACCGTGATCCTGACGGTCCCGATCGGGATGATCCTCGCCTCGGCGATGCCCGCGATCCTGGTCTATGCCCAGGACTTGCTGCCGGGTCGCATCGGTCTCGTCGGCGGCCTGTTCTTCGGCTTCGCCTTCGGCATGGGCGGCCTGGGGGCGGCGCTGCTGGGGGAACTCGCGGACCGGACCGGTATCGAATGCGTGTACGGCCTCTGCGCCTACCTGCCGCTCATCGGCCTGAGCGCGGCGTTCCTGCCGCGCCTGCGCTCCTGATCGCCGCCGCGCGGGCGACGGGCCTCGGTCAGGCGGCCGTTTCCCGATCGGTGCCACCGAGCCGCTGGATCGTCTCGAAGCCCTCGAATTGCGGATGGCCGAGATAGAGCGGCTTCGTCGTCGGCACCCGACCATGGGCCTTGCGAAACTGCTCGGAGCGCGTCCAGGCCGCGAAATCGGCCTTCGACGACCAGACCGTATGCGAGGCGTACAACACGTGGTCGTCCCGCTCGGGTCCCCGCAACAGGTGGAACTCGACGAAGCCGGGCATCTCCCCGAGATGACTCTCGCGCCCGAGCCAGACCTGCTCGAAATCCTGCGTGGAATCCTTGACGACCTGAAATCGATTCATCGCAATAAACATGATTCGCCTTTGGTGTTTCACCCACGGACGGGACTGGTTCCACCGGAAACGGATGGCCATCCGATCGGCACGGGACAGCTTTTCCACAGATTCGAGCCATTCGGAAGCACGCAGCGCGTGTTGATTTTCATGGCGCGTCCAATGCGTGTAGTGGCAACAGCGTGCAGTCCTTCCGGGATTCTGTGACTGCATACAATCGCGTGCTTGCCATCGGTGCCCGAATTATGATCAAGGTATGCCAAGGGTCGGGCAACAGGATATCAGCGAGCAGGAAGGGCAGTGAGCTTGCATATTTGTGCATTTTCGGCAGCTTCCGCTTAGGAAGATGGCTCCATACTTCACAAATGATGCAATGGCGGGAGGCCTTTTTCTACCGAGCGCCTTTGTACGATACCGTTCACTTACAAGCGCCCCGGTGGTTGGTCCGGGCAGGGGTGCCGTTTTCCAATAGGACTGAATCGAGAGATGATGCCTAAGCAAACCACCGACGTTGATCGCCTCGTCGGGTTGCGGATCACGGCCCTTCGGAAGGCCCGTGGTCTCAGCCAGACCGCACTCGGCACCGCCGTTGGCGTGACCTTTCAGCAGGTTCAGAAGTACGAGAAGGGGCAGAACCGCGTCGGTGCCGGCCGATTGCGTGAGATCGCGCGTCTCCTCGAAGTTCCGGTCTCCGCTTTCTTCGAAGAAGACGACAATGGCGGCACGCAATCCGATGTGTTCGGATTCCTCAGCGCCCAGGGCGCGATCGAGTTGCTGCGCGCCTACGCCCTCATCGACGACGACCAGTTGCGCCGCGATGTCCTCGCCATCGTCCGCACCGCGGCCAAGATGGGCAAGCACGCGGAGCCATCGGTGGTGACCGCCGAGTAGACCCCGCGCCTTCGGCGCAACGTGCGCATCCCCCGGCTTCGTCCTTCCGGGGGATGCGCACGTTGCTGTCGCGGAGGGCGAGAGACGGGGCCGGCCTCACGCCCAACCCAGCCGATCCAGCCTTCGCACGAGTCCCGTCGTGGCTGGAGCGGCAAGCTCGCGCGGCGCCCGAGCGCGGCCAAACTCCGCTTCTCCACGAAGGGAACGGCCGGAGTTCGTATGGGCTTCGGATGGCGGATCGCGTCGATGCTCGATCGCCCGGAGGGCATGGCCGCTTCGCCACGGCGAAGCGGATGCCGGATCAGCCAATCAGGTGGAAGAAGCTTCCGCTCACGCGGCCCTGCCGGTGTCCCGCCATCCCAAGGGCGACGCCCTCGGCGTCGGTCACGCTGGCCAGGGCCGTGGTCGCATCGGGGCTGAGGGTCAGTTCGCTGGCATAGTGGAACTCATGGCCGACCAGGCGTGTCCCGGCCCGGCCCAGCGCGCAATCCGCCAGCAGCGTCGCCACCCGGTAGCCGAGATGCAGGCGTCGGGTCTTGTAGGAGGTCGCCACCGGCAGGAGTCCGGCCATCCGATGCGTGATGCCGGCCGCGTCCTCCAGACTCTCTCCCAGCACCATGTAGCCGCCGCACTCGCCGTGGACCGGCTTCTGCGCCGCGAAGAGCCGCAGCCCGTCGAGGAAGCGCTGCGCTCCGGCGATCCGTTCGGCATGGAGTTCCGGGTAACCTCCCGGCAGCCAGCACGCATCGCAATCGGCCGGTGGCGGCTCGTCGGCCAGCGGCGAGAACGGCACGCATGCGGCGCCCCTGGCACGCCAGCCCGCCTCCATATGCGGGTAGAGGAACGAGAAAGCCGCGTCCGACGCCACCGCGACGCGTTGGCCCGGCGGACGCGGCAGGGCGCCCGGCGTGGCGGCGGGGACCGACCCGCTCGCGGCCGCCACGATGGCGTCGAGATCGAGGCCGGCCTCGGCGAGATCGGCCAGGCGGTCGAGCCGCGCGTCGAGGTCGTTGGTCTCGCGGGCCTGGACGAGGCCAAGATGGCGTTCGGGCAGGACCAGGGTCGCGTCCCGCATGAACGCACCGAGCACCGGCAGGCCGATCTGGGCCAGACCCGCCTCCACCAGACGACGGTGGCGAGGGCTCGCGACCTTGTTCAGGATCACGCCGGCGATGCGGATGCGCGGATCGTAGAGCGTGCATCCGAGCGCTACAGCGGCGGCCGATTGGGCCGCACCCGAGACGTCGAGGACGAGGAGCACCGGCCAGCCGTAGCGCGCGGCGATGTCGGCATTGGCGCCGGTGCGACCGGCTCCGGCCACGATGCCGTCGAACAGCCCCATGGAGCCCTCGGCCACCACGAGATCGGCCCCCTCGGCCGCCAAGCCGGCCACCGAATCCAGCATCGCGTCGGGCATCGCGAAGCTGTCCAGGTTGACGCTCGGATGCCCGGTGGCGGCCTGGTGGAAGGCCGGATCGATGTAGTCCGGCCCGCATTTGGCTCCGCGCACGGCGAGCCCGCGCCGGGCCAGCGCCCGCATCAGGGCGAGGGTGACGGTGGTCTTACCCGAGCTCGACCGCGGGGCGGCGACGAGGAGGCCGCGCGTTGCAATCAACTGCGTTCTCCCGCTTGCCCGCCCGCCACCGTCCCGCCATTGGGGCGAAAGCGCCGGTCGTAATCCGCCGAATAGAGCGCGCTCTCGCGAAAATCCCGTGGCGCCAGGGCCGGTCCGACCAGGATCAGCGCCGTGCGCTCCAGCCCGGCCGCTGCAACGCGCGTTGCTATCGTCGCCAACGTTGCAATCAGGATCCGCTCGTCGGGCCAGGTCGCGCGGAACACCACGGCGGTCGGGCAATCGACCCCGTAGAACGGCACGAGTTCCGACACCACCTGCTCGATGACGTGGATCGAGAGGTGCAGCGCCAGGGTCGCGCCCGTCGCCGCGAAGGCGGCGAGGGTCTCGCGTTCCGGCATGGCGCTCGCCCGGCCGGAGGTCCGGGTGAGAACCACCGATTGCGCCAGGCCCGGGACCGTTAATTCCCGTCCCAGTACGGCGGCGGCGGCGGCGAAGGAGGGTACGCCCGGCGTCACCGTGTAGGGGATCCCGGCCTGTTCCAGCCGACGCGTCTGCTCGGCCAGCGCGCTCCAGATCGAGAGGTCGCCGGAATGCAGGCGGGCCACGTCCTGTCCGGCCGCATGGGCGGCGGCGCATTCGGCCACGATGGCGTCGAGGTCGAGGGGGGCCGTGTCGACGATCCGCGCGCCTGGCGGGCACCAGCCGAGGATCTCGGGCGCGACCAGTGAGCCGGCATGCAGGCAGACGGGGCAGCGGGCGATGAGATCGCGGCCGCGCACGGTGATGAGGTCGGCGGCACCCGGGCCGGCGCCGATGAAATGGACGGTCATGCGCCCTGAGTGACGGATTGTGCGGCCAGCGCAAGGGCGCAGGTGACGCGTTCGGTCGCGATCCGAGGCAGCAGCAAGGCGCCGCCGGGGCCGGCCGCCGCGAGGGCGGCGGCCTCCGCCACCGAACCGGTGTACCGCGTCGCGACGATCCGGGCGGAGCGGGTGACCACGCGCGCGTCCATCGCCGCCAGCAATTCGGGTCCGATGGCCATGAGTGGGACCGCGAGGATGTCTGCAGCCTCGCGGATCGGCGCCTCGTCGGCCCGGTCGGCGGCGGTGGCGAGGACGCCGAGGTGGCCGCGGTCGAGCCCGCTCAGAATCAGCGCCCGCCGAACCACTGCGACGATCTCGGTGGCCGTGGCCGCGTGGCGGAAGCCGATCCCGGCGGTGCCATCCGCCATCACCGCTTCACCCAGGCCCATTGCGTCACCGGCATCGCCGCGCGCCACCCGTGGAGATGGCCGACCGGATCGGCGCGGGATACCGAGAGGCGCTTCAGGCTGCCGCCATGCCGGGCGAACGCGTCCAATAGGACGCCCTCGCCCTCGAGGGTCACGACGTTCGTGACCAGCCGGCCGCCGGGCGCCACCGCTTCCATGGCGCGCGCGAGCAGTCCCGGCCCCGAGACGCCGCCGCCGATGAAGAT
>JAKONB010000194.1 GCA_022702195.1 Beijerinckiaceae bacterium
GGGGGAAAATTGCCAAGGGGACGGGGGGCTGGCGAGGGCTCGTCGAAGAGCGGGTGCACGGTCGACCCGTGCCGAGCCGTGGGGGGAGGGGATCGGATCGGCCGGGGGCACCTGTCCCGCTGCGGAAGGGGGCAGGCTCGGGGCGAGCATGGCTTCGGCGACCCGGTCCGGTCTCGTCCTCCGCGATCATGGATCGATCCTTCCCGGATTCCCGGAGGACGGAAGACCCGTGCTGCGGCGGGGCTTGCGCGCCGCGACAGGGCCGCGACCGTGGCCGGGAGCGTATGGCGTCAGAGCGCGTTGAACGTAGGAATCCGCCGGACTTGAGTGAGCCACGATGCGCATGAACCGATTGGCCGAGACCGAAACGGTCCTCGCCCGCACCGACCAAGCTTGGCGGGCCGAGATGACCCGGCTCTATGGTCCAGATGGCGTCCTCCAGTTCGGTTACGCGCAGGAGGGCCGCGGCCACGAGGGCTCGCCGATGCGCCGGGTCTATGAGGCGCGCCGACACGCCGTTGCGCTGTGGCGGCACGAGCGGCGCATCCCGGGCTGACAGGCCGAACCCGCCATGCCGACCTGGGTCGCCTCCGTCCTCAGCCTGTGGGCCGTCTATGGGGCCGCGATGTTCGCCCAGGTCGCCTATCTGCGCGCGTTGGATGACGGCGTCGGCGTCGTCGGCTTCCCGTGGCTGTCCCGGAGCCTTCTGGCCGTCGGTACCGCATTCTTCCTGCTCGCCAAGGGCATGTGAGCCGAACCCGGTCCTGCCATGGCGCCCCCATCCGTCAAGCCTCGCCTATCCACGGAGATCCTCTTGTCGACCAGACATCGCCTCTACACGTCGCCCTCCGCCTTCCCGAATCCGCAGCGTCTCCGCCTGTTCCTGCACGAGAAGGGGATCGCGGACGCCTTCGAGGAGGTGATCTACGATATGGCCCCGCAGGGCGAGCAGCGCGGCTGGCGCCACCTCAAGATGAACCCCTGGGGCGAGACGCCGACGCTGGAGCTGGCCGACGGCACCTACTTGTCGGAATCGGCCGCGATCGTGCGCTACCTCGATGCGCAGCACGAGGGCCGCAAGATCACCGGCGGAACGCCCCTCGAGCAGGGCCTCGACACGATGTGGGACAATCGCGTCTGGGTGCAGATCCTCTACCGGCTCACCACGCAGTTCCACGTGCTGCACCAGGGTCTCGGGCCGAAGCTCGAGCTGACGAGCAATCCGCAATGGGGCGAGCATTGCCGCAAGGAGGCCCTGATGCACGCCGCCCTCGTGGACCGTCACCTGGCCGAAGGCCGCGATTGGCTGCTGGGCGGCGCGCACCCGACCTTCGCCGACATCACCCTCTGCACCGCCATCGCATTCTCGAAGTTCGGTCCCGTGGCCACACCGCTCGACGAGCGCTTCGAGCAACTCGACCGGTTCTGGCAGCGCTGGAAGGCGCGCGACAGCTTCCGGAAGGCCTATGCCGATGGCGGTGGCCTCACGGAGCTGGAACACCTCTCCCGGTAGCCGCGATCTGCGTCGGGATGGGTCCCGGCTTCGAGCCGGAACCCATCCCGAAGGCCTCACTCGCCGAAACCGGCGAGAACCACCTTGCCCTTCGCCCGCCCGCTCTCGATGAGCGCGTGGGCGCGGGCGAGATTCGCGGCGTTGATCGGACCGAACGTGTCGCTCAACGTCGTACGAAGCTTGCCCAGGTCGATCAGCCGCGCGACCTCGTTCAGGATCGCGTGCTGTCGCTCCATGTCCTGCGTGCGGAACAGGGAGCGGGTGAACATCAGCTCCCAATGCAGGGACAGGCTCTTGGGCTTGAGGGGCATCACGTCGAGGGTCTCGGGATCGTCGATCGGGCCGAGACGCCCCTGCGGTGCGAGGAGCTGAACGATATCCGGGAGGTGCGCCCCGGTCTGCGTGGTCGAGAACACGAAACCGGGCGCGCCGGGGAGGCCGAGCGCCGCGACCTCGGCGGCCAGGGGCCGCGCGTGGTCGATCACGTGGTGGGCGCCGAGATCCCGGCACCAATGCGCCGTTTCCGGGCGCGACGCGGTGGCGATCACGGTGAGGTCGGTGAGCTGCCGGGCGAGCTGGATCACGATGGAGCCGACGCCGCCCGCGCCGCCGACGATCAGGAGCGCCGGTGCGGCCCCCGGCACGGGCTTGGCGACGTCGAGTCGGTCGAACAGCATCTCCCAGGCGGTCAGCGCCGTGAGGGGGAGCGCGGCGGCGGCGGCGAAGTCGAGCGTGTCGGGCTTGGCACCGACGAGGCGCTCGTCGACGCATTGGAGCGCGGCGTTGCTGCCCGGTCGGTCGAGCGCGCCGGCATAGAAGACCGCATCGCCGGGCCGGAACAGGCGCGCCTCCGGCCCGACGGCGGTCACGATGCCCGCCGCATCCCAGCCGAGGATCTTCGGCTCGCAGGCCTGTTTGTAGGCGCCCTGACGCACCTTGGTGTCGATCGGATTCACCGAGACGGCCTGAACCCGCACGAGCAGATCGCGCCCGGTCGGCACGGGATCGGCGAGATTCGTGTCCACGAGCGCACCCGGCGCATCGATACGGGAGCCTTCGGTGTAGGTGACCGCACGCATGATGTCCTCGCACTGGCTTTCCGGCGGCGCCTGTCGCCGCCGTCCCGGAATCCTCATATAGGTCGGTGAAACCCGAGGCAGCGGGCGTCGCGCTCGAACCTCGCCGCATCGGGGACGCCGCCGGAGGATCCGTCAACGGCGTCCGGGGGGAAGTCTCTGATGGCGTTGACCTTGCGCTGCTTGGCCCTCCACGCCGCTCGCCGCGCCGCCTTCCGGCCGCCGCCCTGATCCGCCGCGCATCCGAAGCCACTGTCTGTGACAGAACGGTCCCGTGCCGCGACAATCGCGCGGGAAAGGCGTTGACACGAGGCGCCAGAGCCGTTCATGAAGCATCCCGACGCGGGCGTAGTTCAGTGGTAGAACGTCAGCTTCCCAAGCTGAATGTCGTCGGTTCGATCCCGATCGCCCGCTCCACTCACATTGCGGAACGCCGACAATGGCGTAGCGCGCCTCATTGAAGCGTGCCCATCTGTTTTGCGGTGTACGGACACACTTGCGCATGGCGAGCGGCAATTGTGGTGCCTTCCCGCAGCTCCGTCGCCTCGATGACCCGTGTGGGTTGTTCCTTCGCATCACACCATTGGGTCGGGATCGCGCATCTGGCGGCGAGGGCACGACCTTCGCGGCCGTCGACCGCTCCTGTGGTGCGGGCGGCCGCTGAAAATCGAACCCTGCACCGAGCGAATCACCGGAGCTCGGCGACAGGGGAACCTCACCCGTCCGGTGAGGCGGCCGCTTCGATCCGGTGCGGGCCGCGTCAGAGACCTCGCTCGTCGAGCCAGCGGTTCAGGGCCGCAGCCCCCGCCGGGGCACGCGGCCCGAGCATCGGGCAGTGCCCGGCACCCGTGATGCTCCGAAGGTCGGCACCGTGGTAGAGCACCGTCCGTGCCGCCGCCGTCGGATCGACGAGGCGATCGTCCGACCCGTGCAGGACGAGCGTGGGCAGCCCGACGGCCCAGGCCGGCAGCACCGGGAGCGGAAGATAGGCCTGGGTGAGACTCGTGAACGCATTCAGGCACAGCGTCAGGAGCGTGTCGGTGCCGATGCGCGCCGCGTAGGCGGCGGCCATGGCGGGCTCGATACCCGCTCCGAACATCGCGTTCCGGTGGCCGACATCCGGCGTTCGGCCGAATCGCCCAGCGAGGGCTTGGAGGCCGAGCGACAAGCCCAGTTGGGGGCCGACCAGCGCCAGCCCTTCGGGCGGTAGCGAACCGACGAGAACCAGGCCGCGCAGGGCGACGTGGCCAGAGGGAAGTGCCGCGAGCAGATGCTGCGCGATCAGGCCTCCGATCGAATGCGCGACGAGGATGGGCGGTTCCGGCATCGCTCTGATCGCCAGGGTCAGATCCGCGGCGAAATCGTGCAAGCCAGTCCAGGCGAGCGCCTCCCGGCCTTCGCTGGTGCCGTGGCCGCGCAGGCTCACGGCGGCGGCGAGCCGACCGCGCCCGCCGAGCGCGCCGAGCCAGTTCTCCGTCCAACACCACGCGCCGGTGAAAGCCCCGTGCACCAGGAGAACCGGCGCCGCACCGGACCTTCCGCCCGGACGATGGACCAGGAACTCCAGCGACGGACCGCTCGGCCGCGTGAGCCGGGTGGCCTCGATGGAGCCGGTCGCGTCCCGCACGGGCGCGCCGGCGCGCGCCGGGGGGCCGGGGGCTTCGATCTCGTACATGGTGGGAAGCCTATCGCGCCGGGCCGAGCCAGTCGGTGACGATCCGGATCTGGTTCGCGTCGAGGAGCGCCGGAGCGTGGCCGCAGCCGGGAATGGTCACCAGTCTCGCCCTCGGCCCACGGCGGGTCATCTCCTCCGCCGTCTCCGCCAGCAGCAGGTCCGACGTCGCTCCGCGCAACAGAAGCACCGGGCCGGCGATCGCATCCCACATCTCCCAGAGGCTGACATCGTAGACACGGCCGGGGCGGAAGGCGTTGGCGATACCGGGATCGTAATGCGGGCGCAGGCCGCCGGCCTCGTCGGGCACGACGCTGTGCGCGGTGAGGTGGCGCCACTGGGCGTCGGTCAGCGGCCCGAACGGAGCGTGGATCCGGCGCAACCGGGCCTCGGCTTCCGCCAGGTCGGCGTAGCGCGCGGGCGCGGCGAGCAGATTGTTGCCGATGACGCGCACCGGGGCATGCGGCAGGAACGGCCCGATGTCGTTGACCACGAGGCGTCGGATCGGCGTTCCCTCGGCGGCAGCGAGCGCCATCCCGATCATTCCTCCCATGGAGGTGCCGACCCAGTCGACGCGCTCCACACCGAGATGCGCGATCAGCACCGCCATGTCGCTCGCATATTGCGGCAAGCCATAGGCCTCGGGGTCCTTCAGCCAGCCGCTGCGCCCACGCCCCACGACGTCCGGGCAGACGACACGGTATCCCTGTTCGGCAAGGGCGCCGGCGAGAGCATCGAAGTCGCGCCCCTGTCGCGTGAGGCCATGCACGCATATGACGACGTGGGGACTGTCGGCCTGGCCCCACTCGACATAGGCGATCTCGTGGAAGCGGCCCTGGCTGAGGCCGCGGGTCCGGCCGCGGCGAAAGGGCTGGTCGGTCCCCGTCGCCGCTTGGCCGCCCGAGCCCGCGACCTGGCCCTCTCGCGGCCACGACGCCGGTCCGGCCCAGGACGCGGACGAAGGGCTGGTCCCGCCGCCCGGGACCACGTCACCCATGATCCGGTGGAGATCGATCATCTGCCGGGCCGAACGCTGCGACTGATCGCGGAGATAGGCGGCCTGGATCGCCAGGACCTCCCGCGGACCGGAGGCCTGGAGCAGTCGCTCGGCACAGTCGAAGCCGGCTTTCAGGTTGGTGTCGGTGGCGACGAGCACCTGATGGGCGATCCCTCGCAGCCCGCTCCAGCGGCGCCCGGCGTCACCGACGACGGCTCGCGCGATCCCGCTGTCGCCCACCGACGACTCGAACGCTTGGACCGCGCCTTCGGCCGCCTCGGCGATGCGCCGGTAGACCGACCGCGTCGTCTTCAGCGTATTGGGACCCGTCGGGTCCCCGGGAGCCGGAGGCGTTCTCTCAGGCGCGTCACGCGTCACCGTCATTCCTGATCCTGCCGTGGGGCCGTCTTCCCGATCCTCACGGTCGGGATCGGCGTGCGTATGGCGGCGCCCGAGTGAAGGACGATCGTCCGGCGCTGAAAATTAAACGAGCAAGCGCTCGATTTTTTATTAGCGCCGGGTTATCGTCCTGGCAATGGGAGTGCCTCCCTGATTCAGGGGGGGCGTTGAGGCGTAAACTTGCCCCCTGGGGCGGGTGGATCGCGGCGGAGTGTCGAGGATAACGATTCGGCGCGGACCAGGACCGCGTTTTCGGCGCGCCCTACGAGACGTCGTGTTCATGTCGCGGTATCGCGGCCATGATCTGTCGCGTCCGTTGATGTAAATCCGCGCCGATCTTGATTCATTCCAGGTTTCGTCGGGGATACGGTTGTAAAGCCATGAATGGGTGTTGCGCGTTGCAGCAAAAAATATTCAAGGCGTTGGATTTGTAATTCGACTCTCGGGAAATACGGTTGCACCGGGTCGCGGGTTCTGCATAGAATTGTGAAGCGGCGGGATTTTCGGTCTTTTTGAGGCGAGCGTGCAGTCATCGCATCGTGCTCGCGCCTTCTGGAGATAAGGATAACCTTTCGGGAAGGGTTTCGTTGGCGCTGCGACGAGGCCGAACTGTATCGGGGCGTGTGTCCAGCATGCATTGTCCGCGCGCAGTGCCGAATCATTGCAATGGCTGGTGCGCCGCCGAGGACCGCCCCATTCCCAGCAGAGTCGCGGCTGCGCCCGGCGGGATGAGCGTGACGCGGCGCGTTTTGGGGTCGACGCCCGTGCCGTGAACAGCCGAAACGAACCGGACTCGCGAGAAGTCCGGACGGGACCGAGAAGTCCGGACAGGACAAGGTCGAAGTTGACGAGGAGGAAGCTTTGAACGCGCCTTTATCGAATTACATCGATGGGAAGTTGATCGCCAGCACGTCGTTCGACATGCTCCCGGTCTTCAACCCATCGACCGGACGGGTCATCTCCGAGATGCCGGTCTCGACCAGCGACGTGGTCGAGGAAGCCGTGGCGGCGGCACGCAGGGCGCAGGTCGCCTGGGGCCGGCGTCCGGCCATTCAGCGCGCCAACGTGTTGCGCGCGATCTCGGCGCAGATTCGCGAGCGCGGCGAGCCCATCGCCCGGATCATTTCGGAGGAGCAGGGCAAGCTGCTCGGCCTCGCCAAGGTCGAGGTCGCCTTCGCGGCCGACTATCTCGACTACATGGCCGAATGGGCCCGCCGGATCGAGGGTGAGATCATCGAGAGCGACCGGCCCGGCGAGAACATCTTCCTGTTCCGCAAGCCGGTGGGCGTCGTCGGGGCGATCCTGCCCTGGAATTTCCCGTTCTTCCTCATCGCCCGGAAGCTCGGACCGGCGC
>JAKONB010000196.1 GCA_022702195.1 Beijerinckiaceae bacterium
TGGCGGCCCGGGCAAACCGCCAGGTCCGCCCGTTCCAGGCGAATTCGTGGGCGGGAAGGCCCGGCGCCGGGCCGTCGGCCCCGCCCAGGAAGTAGCTCACCGGATCGAAGCCCCGCAGCGCGAGCCGTGCGGGCGGTTCCGGCGGCAGGCTCGCCCCCCAGGCAGCGCCCCCTGCCGAACGACCGGCCGCGCCGCCGAGGATCAGTCCCACGAGGTGACGGCGCGTTAACCCTATCTTGCCGTGTTTCGGAGTCATCATGGGTCAGACCAGATGGCAGGCTGCCACGAATGGGGGCGGGCCGACCGATACCAGCACGGACGAAGAGGCACGAGGTCCAACATGCGGATGTCCCAGGTTTCCCGGCAGGCTCCCGGCCCAATGTCCGGCTCCGGCCTGTCGCGCCGGCGGCTGACCGGCCTCCTCGCCGCCACGGCGGGGGCGCTTCTCGCCGCGCCGGCTCTGGCGGCCGGGCCGCGCTCCGGGGCGGAGGGGGATCCCGGGCATTTCCGGCCGGAGGAGATCGTCGATAACGGCCATCGCTTCTTCGGCTCGGTCTCGCGCGGGCTCGCCCTCACCGTGCAGGAAGCCACCCGCCGCTGGGGCGAGCCCAACGGGTACATCCTCGGCCAGGAGGCGTCCGGCGCCATCGTCGGCGGCGTCCGCTACGGCGAGGGCACGCTCTACACCCGCAATGCCGGGCAGCGGCGGATCTACTGGCAGGGGCCGTCGCTGGGGTTCGATTTCGGCGGTGACGGCGACCGCACCATGATGCTCATCTACAACCTGCCCGCCGTCGCCGAACTCTACCGCCGCTTCGGCGGCATCGACGGGTCGGCCTATTTCGTCGGGGGCTTCGGCATGACGGCGGTGACCGCCGACAACATCGTGGTCGTGCCGATCCGGACGGGCGTCGGCGCCCGCCTCGGCATCAATGTCGGATACATCAAGTTCACCAGCCGGCCGACCTGGAACCCGTTCTGAACCGGTCGGCGCGGCCCGGCGCCCCGGATGCGCCCCGGGCCGGTGAGCTTGCCTCGCGGCGTGGAAGAGGGGCACAAGACGCCACGCGCGTCGGCGGCGCCGTCCATCCGCGCCGCCGCCGATCACGCCGCGCGTCCCTGATCCGTCGCGCCCCTCCGGCCTGTCGAGCGAGCATCCCCGCGTGATCGAAACCGTGATGATTTTCGCGCTCGGCTTCCTCGCGGCCAGCCTGTGCGCCCTGCTGCTGCTCCCGGCCGTCAATGCCCGGGCCGCGCGCCTGTCGCGCCGGCGCATTGAGGCGCGCCTGCCGCTCTCGATCGCCGAGGTCGCCGCCGAGAAGGATTACCTGCGCGCCCAGTTCGCGGTCGCGCAGCGGCGCCTGGAGCGCAAGGTCGAGGCGGTCCAGGCCAAGCGCCACGCGGATCTGGCCGCCATCGGGGCGCGCACCCTGGAGGTCGCGTCCCTCGCCCGCACCGTCGAGGCGCGCGAGGTGCGTCTCGCGACCACGCAGGCGACCCTCGACGGCGTCTCGCGCGACCTCGAGACCGCGCGCGGCGAGAGCGCCCTCGGCCTCGCGACCCTGCAGGTGCTGGAAGAGGCGCATCGCGACGTCCTCGACGATCTGCGTGCCATTCGGCACGCGCGGGACAGTGCCTCCGCGCCTCCCGATGCCGTGATGTCCCCCCGAGAATCCGATCCGGCGGGCGGGCATCACGCCCTGATGGCCGAATGCGCGGCGCTGCGGGCCAGCCTCTCGGCCGCCGAAGAGGCCCTCGCCCAGGCGATGGCCCGCCGGGACGGCGACACCGACGACCTGCGCCGGCGCATCACCGAGGTGGCCGACACCCTGATGCGGCGCGAACGCCTGCCTCAGACGGCCGCTTTCCCCAAGGCCGCCGCCTTCCCCGTCACGGCGAACTCCTGAACCCGGGCCTCCGATGGATCCCCGGCGCCCGTTGCGGAGTTGTGGACCCGCAGATTAGAAAGCGGTCCGACCATTCGGCGACCATGTGCCTGCCTTGTTTCCACCACGGCGGCGCAGCATCGGATCGCCCATTCCCCATCCTATGAGACGGACCGCGCCCCTATGGCTCTCAAGATAACCTCGCTCGCTGTCGTCCTCGCCGCCACGGCCGCCCTCGCTGCCGGTTCGGCCCAGGCCCAGCCGGCGCCGCAGACCAAGCGCGGCAACGAAACCCTGAAGAAATACTGCACCGGCGATTACCTGACCTATTGCGGCAACCTCTCGCCCGACGATCCGGCGATGGACAAGTGCTTCCAGGCCAACTGGACGAAGCTGTCGGAGAATTGCCGCAGGGCCATCGACGCCTATCAGGCCTCGCCGGCCAACAAGAAGGGCTGAGCGCCCAGCGCGACCGCCCCATCGGCGGGATAAGCGTGGCCGTTGCGCTCGCCTCCGTGCGTGCCAGCGGCTATGCTTCCACACCTCGCGTGCCGGACCCCCTGCGTCGATGCCCCTGCGTTCTCGCCATCTGACAACGATCGTCGTGCTGGGCGCCGTCGCCCTCGCTGCTTCGGCCTGCGGCCGGCGCGGCGGGCTTGAGCCGCCGCCCGGTCTCGCCGCCCCCGACAAGACCGTGGCGGCGAGCCCCGCCACCGCCAGCCCCCGCGCGCTGCCTCAGAGCATCGGGCTGGGCGGCGGGACGGCCGCCCCCGACCCGGAGGCGGTGCGCGACGGCGACGAACTCGATCCCCAGGCGGTGCCGGGCTCCGGCACCGAGGCGCCGATCCGCACCGCGCGCGGCGCCAAGCGCCGCTACACCGTCCCGAAACAGCCCTTCCTCCTCGATCCGCTGCTTTAGGGCCGCGTCCCGACCGAGAATCCGGGACGACGCGTCGGCCCATCGCGCCGGTTTTTCGCTTGCGCGGGCTCGCGTTTTCCGCGACGGGGCCGGACGCGCCCTGTCCGAGAGCGCTGCAAGGCACGCCGATGCACCATTTTCAGTACCGTGACGGCCGCCTCATGGCCGAGGAGGTCGATCTGACCGCGCTGGCCGAGACGGTCGGCCCCCCGTTCTACTGCTATTCCTCCGCGACGCTGGAACGGCATTTCCGGGTGTTCGCGCAGGCCTTCGCGGGGGACGACGCCCTCGTCTGCTACGCCATGAAGGCGAATTCCAACCAGGCGGTCCTCACCACGCTGGCCCGGCAGGGCGCCGGGATGGACATCGTCTCGGAGGGCGAGTTGCGCCGGGCGCTCGCCGCCGGGGTCGATCCGCAGAAGATCGTGTTCTCCGGCGTCGGCAAGACGCAAGCCGAGATGGCGGCGGCGCTCCAGGCCGGCATCTACTGCTTCAACGTCGAGAGCGAGCCGGAACTGGCGGTGCTGTCGCAGGTCGCCACCGGCCTCGGGCTCACGGCGCCGGTCTCGATCCGCGTCAACCCGGACGTGGATGCCGGGACGCATGCCAAGATCTCCACCGGCAAGTACGACAACAAGTTCGGCATCCCTATCACCCGCGCCCGCGCCGTCTACGCGCAGGCCGCCGCCCTGCCCGGCCTCGCGGTCTCCGGCGTCGACATGCATATCGGCAGCCAGATCACCGATCTGGCGCCGTTCGATCACGCCGCCACCCTGCTGGCGGGCCTCGCCCGGGATCTGCTCTCCGACGGGCACGCCCTGCACCACATCGATTTCGGCGGTGGCCTCGGGATTCCCTATCGCGACGACAACGCCCCGCCGCCGGACCCCGCGGCGCTCGCCGCGATCCTGCGCCCGCATTTCGCGCCGCTCGGACTCCGGCCGGTCTTCGAGATCGGCCGGATGATCGCCGGCAATGCCGGGATCCTGCTGACCCGGGTGCTCTACGTGAAGCACAGCGAGGGGCGCACCTTCGTGATCGTCGACGGGGCGATGAACGACCTGATCCGCCCGACCCTGTACGAGGCCTATCACGGCTTGCGGCCGGTCATCGAGCCGGGTCCCGAGACGCCGCGCCTCGTCGCC
>JAKONB010000234.1 GCA_022702195.1 Beijerinckiaceae bacterium
GAGGAACACCGCGCTCCAATCGAGGGCCGCGCCCTCGGTGAGGAACACCACGAAGCACAGCAGCCCGATGATCAACACGGCCCCGCGCGGGACCGCGAAGGCCGGGCCGCCGCCCCCCTCGCTCGGCAGGATGCCGGGCCGGGCGGCGAGGAAGGCGGCCCCGATGCCGGCGACCACCGCGAGGGTCGCCGCGACCGGGCTCGATCCCGCGCCCAGCAGGGCGGTGAAGCCGGCGGCGCCGGTGATGCAGCCGAGGCTGTAGAGGCCGTGGAAGCCGGACATCATCGGCCGCCCGGCGCGATGCTCCACCGCCACGGCCTGGATGTTCATCAGGCAATCGAGAACGCCGAGGCCGGCCCCGAGCGACCCCAGGGCAACGGCCAGGACGCCCACATGCCCGGCCCGCGCCAGCACCGACAGGGCGAGGCACACCATGACCACCGCGACGGCGAGGACCCGACGCGCCCCGAAGCGGAGCGCCAGGGCGCCGGCCGCCGGCATCGCCGCCAGCGAGCCGATGCCGAGGCAGAGCAGCAGCAGACCGAGGCTCGCGGCGTCGAGGCCGGCCCGCGCCTTCACGAAGGGGACGAGGGGTGCCCAGGCGGCGACGCCGAAGCCGACGATGAGGAAGAGCAGGCGCGTGGCGCGGATCTCGACGGTTCCGATGGCGGGTGCGTCGGACAGGGCGGTGGCGGTCATGGGGCCTTTCATGGGGCCTTTCGCGGTCGGATCGCGCCTGGGATGAGCCGGGACGCCGATCGGGGCGAGCATCCCGAATTCAAGCGGCAAACGTGTGAAGCCGGGCCGCCCGATGCGCGGGCGAGCCCCGCAATCGGCACATGGGCCGCCGATCTGGCGCGTTGACCCCCCGGGACGGGCTCCCTACGGTGCCGCCCTTCCGAAAAACTCCGCCAGAACTGACGCTGTCGCCATGTCGTCCCCGTCCATGCCGTCCCCGCTCTCCCTCGCCCCCGAGCTCCTTGAGGCCGCCGCCTCCGCCACCGCCTGGCCGTTCGAGGAGGCGCGCAAGCTGGTGGCGCGGCTCGAGCGCAAGCCGAAATCCGAGGTCCTGTTCGAGACCGGCTACGGTCCCTCGGGACTGCCGCATATCGGCACGTTCGGCGAGGTGGCGCGCACCTCGATGGTGCGCCACGCCTTCCGGGTGCTGACCAACGACAGCGTGCCGACGCGGTTGATCGCGTTCTCGGACGACATGGACGGCCTGCGCAAGGTGCCGGACAACGTGCCGAACAAGGCGATGCTGATCGGCGCCCTCAACCAGCCGCTCACCCGGGTGCCCGACCCGTTCGGCACCCATGACAGCTTCGGCGCCCACAACAACGCCGAGCTGCGCCGCTTCCTCGACGCGTTCGGCTTCGACTACGAGTTCCGCTCGGCCACGGAGTGCTACAAGGCCGGCCTGTTCGACGCGGCGCTGCTGACGGTGCTCGACCGCTACGAGGCGGTGATGGCGATCATGCTACCGTCCCTGCGCGCCGAGCGCTCGGCGAGCTACTCGCCGTTCCTGCCGATCCACCCGGTGACCGGGGAGGTGATGCAGGTGGCCATCGACGAGGTGCGGGCGAGCGCCGGCACCCTGGTCTGGCGCGACCCGAAGACCGACGAGGCCTACGAGACCCCGGTCACCGGCGGCCACGCCAAGCTGCAATGGAAGCCCGATTGGGCCATGCGCTGGGTGGCGCTCGGCGTCGATTACGAGATGGCCGGCAAGGATCTGATCGATTCGGTCAAGCTCTCGGGCGAGATCGCCCGGGCGCTCGGCGGCGAGCCGCCGGAGGGCTTCAACTACGAGCTCTTCCTCGACAAGGAGGGCCGGAAGATCTCCAAGTCGAAGGGCAACGGCCTCTCGATCGACGATTGGCTGGTCTACGGCACCGCCGACAGCCTCGCCCTGTTCATGTACAACAAGCCCCGCGAGGCCAAGCGCCTGTTCGTGGAGATGATCCCGCGCCAGGTCGACGATTACCTCACCTTCCTGGAAAAATTCCCGGGCCAGGAGCCGGCCCAGCAGCTCGGCAACCCGGTCTGGCACCTCCATGCCGGCCATCCCCCGGCGGCCGAGGCGGTGGGCAAGGGTGGCGCCCTGAGCTTTGCCATGCTGCTCAATCTCGCCACGGTGGCCAATACCGAGGACCCGGCGGTGCTGTGGGGCTTCATCCGCCGCTACGATCCGGAGATCGGGCCGCGGACCCATCCGGTGCTCGACCGGCTGGTGGGCCACGCGCTGGCATATTTCCGCGATCTGGTCCGTCCGGCCAAGACCTACCGGCTGCCCACCGAGGAGGAGCGGGCGGCCCTCGAGGATCTGTCGCGGACCCTCGCGGAGCACGAAGGCTCCACCGATCCGGAAGGGTTGCAGGCCGTGGTCTACGAGGTCGGGCGGCGCCACTTCCCCGACCTGTCGGGCAAGGCCAAGAGCCCCGACGGCCGTCCCGGCGTGTCGCAGGCTTGGTTCACCACGATCTACACCGTGCTGTTCGGCGAGGCGCGCGGCCCGCGCTTCGGCTCCTTCATCGCCCTCTACGGCGTGGGGGAGACGCGGGCGCTGATCGCCGAGGCCCTGTCGGGGGCCTTCGTCCCCGCCGTCGCGGTCTGACGCTTCAAAAGAGCCCGATTGTCAGCAAGAAAACGCCGATCCCGGCGCCGGACGCACGATTGTGCTTGTCGGCGCCGGACCGGACCGGTAGAACCCGGCCGCCCAGACATAAAAAAAGGCCGCCCCGGTGAGGGAGCGGCCCGAAGTCTAGGGAGGAAACGCCCAAGAAGGGCACATTGCGGCGACGCCATCGCTGCAATGCATGCTGTTCAAATGCCATGCCGCACTGCACCACGCAATCCTCGCAATGTGGTATGTGGCATGCGCGGAGCGCATGAAGCGTGACCATGCGGGGTGCCGACGCGCGTCAGCCGGCGCGACCGAGCTGGCGCAGGCTCAAGGCCCAGACCTTCTCCTGAAGATCCGCGTCGCGCCCCCGCCGGGAGGGCGCCACCGCCCGCGAGCGGGCGAAGTAGCGCCCGCTCGCCCCCTCCACCTCCGGCGACGCCGCCAGGTACAGCGAGGTCTTGGCGCCTTCGTCCGGATGGGTGAGGAACGGCCGGATCAGGCGCCAGCCGAGGCCGAACCAGCCGCCGGTGCCACCGGCGAAACCGCTGGCGATCACTCCGGGGTGAAGAGCGTTGACGGTGACGCCGGTGCCGACGAGGCGGCGCGCCAGGGCGGCCGTGAACAGTACGTTGCCGAGCTTGGCCTG
>JAKONB010000243.1 GCA_022702195.1 Beijerinckiaceae bacterium
GGCGCTGACCGTGCCGTTCGGGCGCGTCCCCGACGCGGCGTCCATGCTGGCTCTGGCCGCGCGCCACGACCTCGTTCCCCTCGCCCTCAGTCCCACGGGCCGCGAGGTTCTATCGGAGCTTGAATCCCTGCCCCGGGCGCTCCTGCTCCTGGGTACCGAAGGGCCGGGCCTGCCCGGCGATCTGATGCGCCGGGTGCGAACCTTGCGCATTCCGATGGCGCCGGATTTCGATTCCCTCAACGTCGCCACCGCCGGGGCCATCGCCCTCCATCACCTCGCTGGGCGCTCACGCGCGACAATCGGCGGCAATTGCCGTGCCCTCTCCAACGGTCAAGATTAGCCGCATCGGCGATGTGCCCCATATCGGTTGACGGGGTATCGTGTGATCGTGGCGGGATTCCACGGAGTTCGGATCGGGGAGTTGCGAGCGTTGTTGCAGTCTCGGGATGGCTTGCGGACCTTGTCCGGACGCCGGGTCATCATCGTCGGGGCCGGTCCCGGCGGGCTCGCGACCGCGCTGCTGCTGGCGCGTGCCGGTGTGCACGTCACCCTGCTGGAGAAGGATCCGGCGGTGGGGGGGCGCACCAAGACGGTGGAGGCGCCGGGTGGTTACCGGTTCGATATCGGGCCGACCTTCTTCCTCTACCCACAGATTCTCGCCGATATTTTCGAGAGCTGCGGCGAGAAACTCGAGGATCATGTCAAGCTCGAGCGCCTCGACCCGCAATATCACTTGGTCTTCGAAGGCAAGGATGGGGGTTCGAGCGAGATCCGGGCCACCGGCGACATGGATCGGCTCGAGGCCGAGATCGCCCGGATCGCGCCGGACGATGCCAAGAATGTGCGAAAGTTCTTCGCCGACAATCGGGTTAAGCTGAAATTCTTCAAGCCGGTGCTGGAGCAGGCTTTCCACACTTTGCGCGCCATGGCTTCGCCGGCGATGCTCGCCGCTCTGCCCCATCTCCATCCGGGGCGCAGCGTCGACAAGGATCTAAAGCGTTACTTCAAGGATCCGCGCGTCCGCCTCGCTTTCGCGTTTCAGACCAAATATCTCGGCATGTCGCCGTTCCGGTGCCCGAGCCTGTTCACGATTCTGTCGTTCCTCGAATACGAGCACGGGGTCTATCACCCAGTGGGCGGCTGCGGCGCGGTCTCAGAGGCGATGGCCGGCCTCGCACGTCGCATGGGCGTCGACATCCGCCTCGGGGCCGGCGTCGAGCGGGTGGTGTTCACCGGCAAGAAGGCCACCGGAGTCGTCTGCAACGGTGAGACGATCCAGGCCGATGCGGTGGTGGTGAACGGCGACTTCGCCAAGGTCATCCAGGATCTGGTGCCACAGACGCATCGCCCGCGCTGGCGTGACGCCAAGATCGACAAGGCACGCCTCTCCTGCTCGACCTTCATGCTTTATCTCGGGATCGAGGGGCCGGCCCCGGCCGCCCTCGGGCACCACACCATCCTGCTGGCGGACGAATACGCCCGCAACATCCGCGAGATCACCGACGGCATCCTGCCGATGCAGCCCTCGCTCTATGTCCAGCATGCGGGCTTCACCGATGGCGGCATGGCCCCCCCCGGACATACCAGCCTCTACGTGCTGGTGCCGGTGCCCAACCTGAAGGCCGGGATCGACTGGGCCACCACCCGCGCGAGTTATCGCCGCCTGATACTCGACCGCTTGAAGATCCTCGGCCTCGGCGAGATCGAGGATCGCATCCGCTACGAGCGCATCGTCGATCCGACGCAGTGGCGCGACGATTTCTTCGTGCACGAGGGCGCCACTTTCAACCTCGCCCACGATCTGATGCAGATGCTGTATTTTCGGCCCCATAACCGGTTCGGGCCGGGGCTTTACCTCGTCGGCGGCGGCACCCATCCGGGCTCGGGCCTGCCGGTGATCTACGAGGGGGCCCGCATCACCGCGCGCCTGCTCGTCGAGGAACTCTCGGAGGGCCGTGTCCCGGCGGGCGATGCCGGCTTGCCCGCGACCGCGCCTCTCGCCACGTCGCGGGAAGTCTCGTGAGGCGCATCGGCCCGGGCCTCGCTTGTCTCCTGATCACCGGCGCGGGAGCCGTCGCGGCGGATGTTGAGATCACCCTTGAGGGCATCGAGGGCGCGCCCGGATCGGTCTACGTCGCCCTGTGCCAGGGCGGTCTGTCGGAGGCCGAATGCCGGATCGGGCGGGATGCACCGGCCCGGTCCGCGAACCAGCGTTTCGTGTTCGAGGCGATCGCGCCCGGCCCCTACGCGGTGGCGGCCTATCAGGACGTCAACGGCAATGGCCGTCTTGACCGCACCGCCCTCGGCCTGCCCCTCGAACCCTACGGCTTCTCCGGTGAGATTGTGCGTGGGACGCGGCCGGATTTCGCCCAGGCCCGGTTCCTCCTGAGGGAGCCAGGCGCCCGTCTGAGGGTGCGCCTGATCCGCGCCCTGCCGCGCCGCTGACCGTCTTCGCCATGGAGGCGCAGCCCGGGCTTCCGTTTCCCCCACCCGTCCCCGGGGCGGTCTTCGTCGAGCTTCGCGGCGCCGTCCTCGCGTATCGGCGGCAGATCGTGCTCGACGGCATCGACCTCGCCTTGCGCGCCGGCGAAACCCTGGCGTTGCTCGGACCCAACGGGGCGGGCAAGACCTCACTGATGAGGCTCATCGCCGGACGGTTGCCGCCCGCCTCCGGCACCGTGCGGGTGCTGGGCGCCGACCCCTACGGCGATCGCCGGGTCCGGGCCGCCATCGGCTGGGTGCCCCAGGAAATCGCCCTTTATCCCCGGCTCAGCGTCGCTGAGAATCTCGGCGTCTTCGCGCAACTCGCCGGGATCGGCAGTGGCGGACGCTCCGAGGTGGTCCAGAGCGCCCTCGCTCTCGCCGCGATGACCGACGTGGCGCATCGCCCGGTTGGCCTCCTGTCTGGCGGCTACCAGCGTCGGGTCAACATCGCCGCGAGCCTGATGGCGCAGCCCCGGGTGATCCTCCTCGACGAGCCGACCCAGGGAGTCGACCTCCAGGCCCGCGCAGCGATCCACGCCGTCCTCGAACGGCTCAAGGCGCACGGGGCGGCGATCCTCGTGGCCACCCACGATTTTTCCGAGGCCGAGCGCCTCTGCGACCGGGTGGCGGTGCTGGCGCGGGGGCGGATTCTTCGCAATGGCTCAATGGCCGATCTGCTGAGCCGGGTGCGCGCCGATGCGCCTGAGCACGAGATTACCCTGTCCGCGCCGACGGATCCCCCGGCCGAAGCCGCCCTGCGCCAAGCTGGCTTCGTGCCGCAGGAAAAGGACCAGCACTGGCGCGCCCTGCATCCCTCGGACGATGGTCTCGATGGCGCGGCCCTCCTGGCCGCTCTGCGCGGCGCGGGCGTGCCGGTGGCCGAGATCCGAATCCGGTCACCGGGTCTGGAGGCGGTCTATCGCGAAGCGCTGCGCGAAGGTCCGGGGGAGGTCGGACCGCTCGATAGTCGCAAGGCGCCGGAGACCGTCACCCCATGATCGGTGCCGCGTTCCGGGTGATGCTGATCGGCCTGTTGCGCGATCGCGCCGCCCTGGTGATGGCCTTCGTGCTGCCCACGGTGATCTTCGCGATCTTCGCGGCCATCTTCTCGGGCGCTATCGGGGACCGCATCCGGATCCATCTCGGGCTCGCGGATCTTGCCCGGACAGCCACCACCGAGCGACTGGTGGCAGCCCTCGAAGCCGAACCGTCCCTGCGGGTCGAGCGGCTCGCCGCGACCTCCGAGGATGCGGCGATGGTCGCGGTGCGCCGCGGCGGCGTGGATCTCGCCCTGGTCCTGCGTGGCGATCTCGATGCCACCGGTCCCGCCGCCGACCGGCCAGTACTGCTCATCGAGAACCCGGCGCGGGCTCTGGCCACGCCCATCGCGCTGGGCCAGCTCCAGCGCGTCCTCAACGCCGCCCTGCCCGACGTGGTGCTGGCGCGGATCGTCGCCGACGTGGAGCGCTCCGGTAAGATCGGGCCGGACGAGCGCGCCTTCCTGAATTCCGCCTTTGCCGAGCAGCGTGCGCGAAAGGAGCCCTTCGCCTTCGCGACCCTGGTGGAGCAGCGCAGCACCGCCTCGGGCGTCGGCAACGACCGGGTGAGCTACTATGCCGGGGCGATCACCGCGGTATTTCTGCTCTTCGCAGCCATGCAGGGGGCGATGTCCCTGGTGGACGAGCGGCAATCGGGCTTGGCCGACCGGCTGATGGCCGGACCCGGGGGACTGCCGGTGATCGTGCTCGGCAAGTTCCTGTTCCTGGTGGCGCAGGGCTTCGTTCAGGCCGGGATGATCTTCGCCGCCGCCGCCCTGCTCCACGGAGTCGACATCCGGCCGCATTGGGCGGCCTGGATCGCTACCTCTCTCCTCGTCTCGGCCATGGCGGCGGGCTTGGCGCTCGCCGCCTGCGCCGCCTCCGCCACCCGCCAGCAGGCGCATCTTGCCTCGACCTTCGGCGTACTCCTGCTCTCGGCGGTGGGCGGCAGCATGGTCCCGCGCTTCCTGATGCCGCCCTGGCTGCAGGAGGCCGGCTGGCTCACCCCCAACGCCTGGGCGATCGAGGCCTATCAGGCCGCTCTCACCGAAGGTTGGTCCGCGGCCCTGCCCGCCTGGGGCGTCATTGGCGCCGTGGCCGTGCTGGGTCTGGCTGCTGCGGTGGGTTTGGTCTCACGGCGTGCCGCTTGAACAGGCGATATGCGGGCTGCCGCGACGGGTTAACGCGTTGACCCTGGGGCCATCCGGTCTAGCTTCATCCGAAGGAATGGGCGTTCTTCCATTCCGGGGAGTGAAGAAGGCCATGCGGGTCGGTTCGTCGGTCGCCGTCGTCGGCGCGGGTTTGGGCGGCCTCGCGGCGGCCTGCGTGAGTGCGGCGCGGGGGCATGCCGTCACCCTCTACGACAAGAACGACTGGCTCGGCGGCAAGGCCGCGGTTCTGCACGAGGGCGGGTTCCGGTTCGATATGGGGCCGACCATCCTCACCGTACCCAAGGTGCTGGAGCGGATCTTCCAGGAGGCCGGGCGCGACATTCGCGACTACCTCGACCTTCGCCGCCTCGACCCGCAATGGCGCTGCTTCTTCGACGATAACACGCAGATCGACCTGATGGCCGACTTGGCCACCATGGCTGCGGAGATGGACCGCTTCGCGCCCGGTTCGGGCTCGGGCGAAGGTTACAAGAAATTCCTCGGGATCTCCGAGCAGCTGCACGACGTCTCGAACCGGTTCTTCTTCTGGAAACCGGTGGAGGACCTGTTCGACACGATCGACATTCGGGCCAACATGAATCCCGGGACGTTGCGCGACGTGCTCTCCCTGCGCATGGGCTCCTCGGTGGCGGGCACCATCCGCTCCAAGGTGAAGGACGATCGTCTCGCGCAGATGCTCGACCATTTCGTGCAATATGTCGGCTCGTCGCCCTATGGCGCGCCGGCCGTGCTCTGTGCCATCGCCCATATGCAGACCGCCGAGGGCGTCTGGTATCCGATGGGTGGCACCCGCGCGGTGGCCGAGGCCTTGGCGAAGCTCGCGGGCGAACTCGGCGCTACCCTGCGGCCGGGCGACGAGGTCACGGGCCTGGCCATCGAGAACGGGACGGTGAGGGGCGTGGAGACGGCCTCGGGTGTGACTCCGTTCGATGCGGTGATCTCCAACATGGATTCGGTGCGCACCTACCGGGAGTTGGTGGGGGGCGAGGTCGGCCGATCTTACGAGAAGAAGAGCTTCGAGCCCGCCTGTTCCGGCGTGGTACTCTATCTCGGACTGAACAAGCGCTACGAGCACCTGAACCACCACGATTTCGTCTTCTCCCGCGACCCGGAGGAGGAGTTCGATTACATCTACCGCAAGGGAGAGCCGGCGCCGGACCCTACCGCCTATCTGGCCGCCCCCTCCTCCACTGATCCAAGTGTGGCGCCAGAGGGCGGCGAGGCGCTCTACGTCCTCGTCCACACGCCGTATCTGCGCCCGCACCACGACTGGTCGACGATGTTTCCGGCCTATCGGCAGGTGATCCTGGACAAGCTCAAGCGCACCGGCGGCATGCCCGACCTCGAAGAGCGCATCGTCGTCGAGCGCCATCTCACGCCGCAGGACATTCATGAGCGCTACAAGGTGCTCAACGGGGCCATCTACGGGCTCGCCTCGCATGGCAAGTTTATGGGGGCGTTCAAGCCGGGCAACCGCTCCCGCAAGGTCCGTGGCCTCTACCTCGCCGGGGGCGCGGCCCATCCCGGCCCCGGCATGCCGATGGTGATGATGTCGGGCTGGATCGCGGCGGACGCACACGACACCGACGCGCGCGGCGACGTGCGGGCGACCGCCTGACCGCCCGCGATGGCGCCTATCGCGAAGGATGGGGCCGTGCCGGACGCACCGCCCCGCTCGCCCCTGCTCTGGCGCTTCATGGTCGGGTATTTCGACCGCTTCCTGCGGCGACACCTCGACGCCCTGCGGTTGGCGCGCTGGGGCCTGCCCCCCGGCACGGAGACGCCCGACCCCATCGTGGTCTATCTCAATCATCCGGCTTGGTGGGACGCCGCGGTGGTGATCCTGCTCGCGGGGCGGCTCTATCCGGCGCATGAGAGCCATGCCCCGTTCGACGCGACGATGCTGGAGCGCTACGGCATCTTCGCCCGCATCGGTGCCTTCGCGGTGGATCTCGACTCGGCGCGCGGGGCAGCGCAGTTTCTCAGGGCCTCGCGAAAAATTCTCAAGCCCGGCCGGATGATGTGGATCACCGCGCAAGGGCGGTTCTCCGACGTGCGGGAGCGCCCGCTCGGCCTGCGTGGTGGTGTGGCCCGCCTCGCCGAGATCGCGCCAGAGGCCCTGTTCGTGCCGCTCGCCCTCGAATACGCCTTCTGGGACGAGCGCGGTGCCGAGGCTTTCGCGGCTTTCGGCCCGGCCATCCGGGGTGCCGACCTCCTCGCCCTGCCCCGCCCGGCACGGCTGGCGCGGCTGGAGGCCGATCTCACCGCTACCCTCGACCGGCTGAGCGCGGACGTGATGGCCCGCGCACCCGAGCGCTTCACGGTGCTGACCTCCGGTGCCAAGGGGATCGGTGGCATCTATGATTCCTGGCGCCGCCTGCGTTCGATCCTGTCCGGACGACACTTTGACCCCGCTCATCGGGCCGGACCGGCGGCCGGAGACGATTGCCCGTGATGCTCGCCCTCGCCTGCCTCGCCTTGGCCCTGGCGCTGCTTCCCGCCGCCCTCGCCGGGATCAATCTCGGGGCCCTGCGCAGACCTTTGCCCGATCCCGGCACCTGCCCGCGCGTATCGATCCTGATCCCGGCCCGCAACGAGGCCAGTATCATCGCCGGGACCGTACGCGCCGCCCTGGCGAGCGTGGGCGTCGATCTGGAGATCTGCGTCGGCGACGATCATTCCACCGACGAGACCGCCGCCATCGTCCGAGCTCTGGCCGCCGCCGATGCGCGGGTCCGTCTCGTGGCGATTCCGCCGCTGCTGGAAGGCTGGACCGGGAAGAACCATGCCTGCGCCCACCTCGTCGAGGCGGCACGGGGGAATTTTTTACTATTCGTCGATGCCGACGTGACCCTTGCGCCGGAAGCGGCGGCGGCCCTGGCGGCGCATGCGACGTGCGCCGGAGCCGCTCTGGTCAGCGGAGTGCCGTGCCAGCGCATCGGATCGCTCGGTGAGGCTCTCACCGTGCCGATGATCGGCTTCCTGCTGGCGGGCTACCTGCCGGTGCCGATGATGCGTGCCTCGCTGCGCCCGTCCCTCGGGGCGGCCTGCGGCCAGCTCGTGTTGGTTGATCGGGCGGCCTACGAGGCGGTGGGCGGCCATGGCGCCATCCGTGCGCGCATCC
>JAKONB010000282.1 GCA_022702195.1 Beijerinckiaceae bacterium
ACGCGAGCGTGTGGAACACCGAACGCGACGAGGGGCCGCTGAAGACCATCACCCGGGGCCAGGCCGAGGGCCTGCAGGCGGCCATGGGCGACAGCGTCGTGGTCGATTGGGCCATGCGCTACGGCAAGCCCGAGATGGACAAGCGCATCCAGGCCCTCCTCGACCAGGGCTGCGACCGCATCCTCCTGGTGCCGCTCTATCCGCAATACGCGGCGGCGACCTCGGCCACCGCCTGCGACCAGGCGTTCAAGGCGCTGATGAAGATGCGCTGGCAGCCGACCCTGCGGGTCTCGGCGCCCTATCATGACGACCCGGTCTATATCGACGCCGTCGCCACCTCGATCCGCGAGGGTCTCGCCAAGCTCGATTTCGAGCCGGAGGTGATCCTCACCTCGTTCCACGGGGTGCCGAAGAGCTACCTCCTCAAGGGCGACCCCTACCATTGCCAATGCGTGAAGACCGGCCGCCTGATCCGCGAGGCCCTCGGCTTCTCGACGGACAAGATGCGCACCACCTTCCAGTCGCGCTTCGGCAACGAGGAATGGCTGCGGCCCTATACCGACGAGACCGTGCAGGAGCTGGCGAAAAGCGGCGTGAAGCGCATGGTCATCGTCGCCCCGGGCTTCTCGGCCGATTGCCTGGAGACGCTGGAGGAACTCGACGGCGAGAACCGCCACTATTTCGAGGACAATGGCGGTGAGCGCTTCGCCTACATCCCCTGCCTCAACGACGGCGAACTCGGCATCCGGGTGATCGAGAACGTGGTCCGGCGCGAGTTGCAGGGCTGGGTCTAGGACTGCGGTTCTCGAAAGGGAGCCGATGCCGTCGGGCGTCAACAACCCGGTCGCCAATCCCGGCGCCGGTTGCTACTAGGGCCGCGCACGGGGCTCAAACGGACCATGATGATACCGGAGGCAGGCGGCGCCATCGCCGGGGCACAAGCGCAGGAGACCCTGCGGCTGCTCGCCCATTTCTCGGAGGCCGGTTACGCCAGCGTCACGCCGCCGGTGCTCCAGCCGGTGGAGCCGTTCCTCGACCTGTCGGGGGAGGACATCCGCCGGCGCATCTTCGTGACGCAGGATGCGGGCGGCACCGAACTCTGCCTGCGGCCCGAATTCACCATTCCGGTCTGCCGCCATCATTTGGCGCGCCGTGCCGCCGCCCCGGCCGATTACAGCTATCTCGGCCCGGTCTTCCGGCTCGGCCGCGACGAGCCCGACGAGTTCCTCCAGGCCGGCATCGAATCCATCGGCCGCACCGACGTTCCGGCGGCGGATGCCGAAGTGCTCGGCCTCGCCCTGGAGGGTCTCGCCCTGATGGGCCGGACCGACGTGGCGGTGCGGCTCGGCGATATGGGCCTGCTCGACGCGCTGCTCGACGCCCTGGCGGTGCCGCCGGCGGCCAAGCGCCGGACCCTGCGGGCGATCGCCGCCGGCCGCTCCCTCGACGAGGTCACCAACGCCGCCACCGCCGAGGATCCGCATGCGGGCCTGCTGGCGGCGATCCAGGGCCAGGACCCCAAGGGCGTGCGCGCCTTCGTGGAGGACGTGCTCTCCATCGCCGGCATCTCGCGGGTGGGCGGGCGCAGCGCCGGTGAGATCGCCGAGCGCTTCCTGTCCAAGGCCGCCGCCCAGGCGAGCGGCGGCGCCGGCCTCAACGCCGAGAACCGGGCCATCGTCGAGCGCTACCGCGCCATCGCGGGCGAGCCCGACGCCGCCGCCGCCGCCATGCGGGTGCTGATCCGGGCGGCGGGGCTCGACCATCCGCCCCTCGAGGCGGCCCTCGCCCTGTTCGAGGAGCGCACCGGCTTCATGGCGGCGCGCGGCCTGCCCGTGGAGCGCTTCGCCTTCTCGGGGGGCTTCGCGCGCAACCTCGATTACTACACCGGCTTCATCTTCGAGGTGACGCCCCCCGGCGGCGGCGCCCCCCTGGTGGGCGGCGGCCGCTACGACGGCCTGCTGCGGCATCTCGGCAGCCCCGTGCCGGTGCCGGCGGTGGGCTGCGCCGTGTGGCTGTCGCGGGTCGCGCCGGCCGGTTCTGCCCAATCCGCCGAGGAAACGTCCCGTGGCTGAGTCGGAATCCCTCGTCCTCGCGGTTCCCTCCAAGGGGCGCCTGCAGGAGAACGCCGCCGCCTTCTTCGCCCGCGCCGGGCTCACCCTGGCGCAGAATGCCGGGGCGCGCGACTATCGCGGCCGGCTGGTGGGCGTGCCCGGCGTCGAGGTGCGCTACCTCTCGGCCTCCGAGATCGCCGCCCAGCTCGCCGGGGGGGCCGCGCATCTCGGCATCACCGGCGAGGACCTGATCCGCGAATCCCTGCCCGACGCGCGCGGCCAGGTGGAATTGCTGACGCCGCTCGGCTTCGGCCAGGCGACGGTGGTGGTGGCCGTGCCCCAGGCCTGGATCGACGTGCGCGCCATGAGCGATCTCGACGAGGTCGCCGCCGAGATGCGGGTGCGCCACGGCAAGCGCCTGCGCATCGCCACCAAGTACATCAACCTCACCCGCCGGTTCTTCGCCGAGCACGGGGTGGCCGATTACCGGATCGTCGAGAGCCTGGGCGCCACCGAGGGCGCGCCGGCCGCCGGCTCCGCCGAGATCATCGTCGACATCACCACCACGGGGGCGACTCTGGCCGCCAACGCCCTCAAGATCCTCGACGACGGGATCATCCTGCGTTCGGAGGCCAACCTCGTCGCCTCGCTGAACGCGCGCTGGGGCGCCCCGCAGCGCAACGCCCTGCGGGCGGTGCTCGCCCGCATCCAGGCCGAGGAGCGTGCCCGCACCACCCGCGAGGTCCGCGCGGCGATGCCCGATAGCGGCGACATCGATCTGGCCG
>JAKONB010000297.1 GCA_022702195.1 Beijerinckiaceae bacterium
CGGCGCGGACCACGGCGAACTCGGTGCCGTTGTTGCGGCCGGTGAAGCCGGGCTGACGGTACAGGACGCCGTTGGTGTCGTAGGCGTAGACGCCGGCGTTGCGGTTGTTCTGGTCGAGGTTCACGTAAAGGCCTTCGACCTTGAGCGTGACGGCCGACGAACGGAAGAAGTTCAGGAACGAGTCGGTGGGGAGCGCGTACTCGACACCGCCGCCGGCAGCGTAGCCGGTGCGGAAATTGTCGTTGCCGCGGAAGCCGCCGAACGAACGCTCGTTGCTGCCGGCGCCGTAGGCGAAGCCGCCGGTGCCGTAGAACAGAACGCGGTCGAAGGCGTAACCGATGCGGCCGCGCACGGTACCGAAGAAGTCGAGGCTGGCGGTGCCGCGCGGATCGGTGAAGGTGACGCCCTGAACGGCAGCGAAGCCGGGGGTCAGGTTGTAGGTGTTACGGCTGCGGCCGAAATCGACGTACTGCGCGTCGGCCTCGATGCCGACCACCACGCCCGAGCCCGGGGTGAACTGGTAGTTGTAGCCGATCTGGCCACCGCCCGAGAAGCCCTCGTTCGAGTTGTTCGAGAAAGCGACCTGCGACGGCGCGCCGAGGGGGCGGACCAGGTTCGGGAACACGTTGTTGTAGACGTTGGTGTCGCGGTTGCTGACGTCGAAGGCGTAGCCAGCGTTGAAACCGGCGTAGAAGCCGGTCCAGGTGAACACCGGCACCGGCACGAACACCGGCGGGGCCGCGCGGCGCGGAAGGTCGGCGGCCGAAGCGGCAGCAGTGAGGGCCGTGAAGGCCGCGAATGACGTGAGAAGCTTTTTCATTGTTGATCCCCAGCGAGTTGCCCGATCGAAGGCCAAACTACTCGACTTCCTACGGCCAAGATGTAGCGCAGAGGACACACCGTCCTGCCGACGCGGCGCCGGCCCGGATGCCGGGCCGTTCCGCGTCTTGGGAAGTCGTGGCGAAGGCATGTCGCGTGCCTCACCAAACCTCGGCCACCCTGTCGTATGGTGAAAGCTGGGCGGCGCGGCGGGCCTGTCATGAGCGACATCCGTCAAATCCGGTCGTGTCCATCGGACAGACGGATCTGCGCTCGCGGATCCTGCCTCGCCCCCGACGGATCGGCGACAGGATCAGACCGGCGGCGTTCCGTTCGCGGTGAGGACGGCGCCGGCGAGGTAGAGCGAGCCGCAGATCAGGATGCGCGGCGGCTTCTCGAACCGGGTATCGCTGAGTCCCTCCAGGGCCGCCTCGATTCCCGAGGCGACATAGGCGGTGAGCCCGACCTCCGTGGCGATCTGAGCCACCTCGTCCGCCGGGCGCGCCGCCATCTGACCGGGGATCGGGACCGCGACCAGGGCGCGGGCGAGCCCAACGAAATTCCGCAGGAACCCCTCGGCATCCTTGGTGCCGAGCAGGCCGACCACGAGAATGAGAGGGACGTCGCTCCGTTCGCACAGATCGGCCATGGCGGTGGCGAGGATGCGGCCACCATCGATGTTGTGGCCGCCATCGAGCCAGAGTTCGGCGCCCTCCGGGACCAGATCGGACAGGCGTCCCCGGTTCAGGCGCTGAAGGCGGCCGGGCCAATCCACGTTGTTGAGGCCGGCCTCGATGGCCGCGATGCCGATATCGCCGAAGCCGGCGGCGCGCAGGGCCGCGATGGCGGTCCCCGCATTGGTGAATTGATGCCGCCCGTTCAGGCGAGGCATCGGCAGGTCGAACAGATCGGTCTCGTCCTGGAAGACGAGGCGGCCACGCTCGGCATGGACCGAGAAATCCTGATTGCCGACGCGGATCGGGTCGGCACCGACGGAATCCGCGAGCCGGCACAGCACCGAATCGGCCTCGGCGTAATCCTGAGCGGCAATGACGGCCGGGCAGCCCTTCTTGAAGATGCCCGCCTTCTCGGTGGCCACCGCCTCGACGGTGTCGCCGAGATATTCCGCGTGGTCGCGGCCGATGGGCGTGACCACCGAGGCGGCGGGGCGATCGATGACGTTTGTGGCATCGACCCGCCCACCAAGGCCGACTTCGAGGAGGAGGACGTCGGCGGGCGTCTCCGAGAACAACAGCAGGGCCGCCGCCGTCGTGATCTCGAACACCGTGATGGGCTCGCCCTCATTGGCCGCCTCGCACCGTGCCAGGGCATCCGCCAATTGGTCCTCGGGCACGAAGTGGCCGCCGCCGATCGCCCCAATCCGGATGCGCTCGTGGAAGCGGACGAGGTGCGGCGAGGTGTAGACATGCGCGGCCAGTCCGCCCGCCTCCAGGATCGCCCGCATGAAGGCGATGGTCGAGCCCTTGCCGTTGGTGCCGGCCACATGGATCACCGGCGGCAGCTTCCGCTCGGGATGGTCGAGGCGCGCCAGGAGCCGCTGGATGCGTCCCAGCGAGAGATCGATGGTCCGGGGATGGAGGGCGAGGAAGCGCGCCATCAGGGCGTCGGAAGAATCCATGGGGCGGGATCGTCGCTGGCGGGGGTCAGGCCGGTTCGGCCACGGATTCGGGGGAGGGGAGCGCGGCCGTGGCCGTGTTCCCGGCCGGCTGGTTCAGGAGCAGGCCGCAGAGACGCGCGATCGTGTCCTTGAGCGCGTGCCGGTGGACCACCTGATCGATCATCCCGTGCTCGCGCAGGTACTCCGCGCGCTGGAAGCCGTCGGGTAGTTTCTCGCGGATGGTCTGCTCGATGACCCGGGGGCCGGCGAAGCAGATCAGGGCCCCGGGTTCGGCCAGATGCACGTCGCCCAGCATTGCATAGGACGCCGTGACGCCGCCGGTGGTCGGGTTGGTCAGCACGACGATGTAGGGCAGCTTGGCGGCCCGGAGCCGGCGCACCGCCACCGTGGTCCGGGGCATCTGCATCAGCGAGAGGATGCCCTCCTGCATCCGCGCGCCACCCGAGGCCGAGAACAGGATGTAGGGGGTGCGCTTGTCCAGCGCCGTCTCGGCGCCGCGCACGAAGGCCTCGCCGGCCGCCATGCCGAGGGAGCCGGCCATGAAGGCGAAATCCTGGACCGCCAGGGTCATCGGCAGGCCGCCGACCCGGCCGAAGCCGATCTTGAAGGCGTCGGTCATGCCGGTCTTGGCACGCGCATCCTTGAGCCGGTCGGCGTAACGCTTCTCGTCGCGGAACTTGAGCGGGTCCGCGGTGACCTCGGGCAGCGGTACGTCGATCCAGGTGCCCTCGTCGAACATCATCT
>JAKONB010000322.1 GCA_022702195.1 Beijerinckiaceae bacterium
TACGTGAACCTCGACCAGAACAACCGCAACGCCGGCGTCTACGCCTACGACACCAACGGCGTCCTGTACCGTCAGCCCGGCTTCACCGGCCGCAACAACGGCACCGAGTTCGCCGTGGTCCGCGCCGGCCTGAACTACAAGTTCGGCTCGTACTAGGATCGCGACACCGCCCGGTCCATCCGGGCGGATCGTTCGACGCAGCACGGGAGCCCGGCCGAAAGGCCGGGCTCTTCGCGTTTGGGCGCGGGGTTGCCGGGATTCCGCAGGGATCGACCGGATGATCGTCCGACTATTTGTGATGAGAGCCCTGGCCCCGGACCGGGGCACGCACGATCTTCCGTCCGAAGCCGCACCGACGCGGCCCGGTTGCGACGGCGGGAGTGGGTGATGAACTGGATGGCGTGGCTGCGCGACCGCTGCCTGGACCTGTCGGAACGTGTGGCGGGGATCGACCGTGGGCCGGGCCAGCGCGGGGAGGGCCGACCGCCGATCCGGGGCCGCGCCCCCGGCTCGGCGTCGGAACCCGCGCTGATGCACCCGATGCCGGGGCAGGGCCGCGAGTAACCGGTCCCCTCCGCGACGGGAGACCCGGCCCATCCCTCCGGACGACCTGGGCCGCGCCGTCACGATCGGCCGGGCCGATCGCCCGGAGCCGGGATCAGGTCGTCACCATCCCTCCGGTCACCGCCACCATGGCGCCGCTCATGTAGCTGCCCGCGTCGGAGGCCAGCAGCACGTAGGCGGGCGCCAGTTCGGCCGGCTGGCCGGGGCGGCCGAGCGGCGTCTTGGAGCCGAAGCTCTCCACCTGCTCCCGGTACATCGTGGCCGGGATCAGCGGGGTCCAGATCGGGCCGGGCAGCACCGCGTTGGCGCGGATGCCGCGAGGCCCGAGGATCTGGGCGAGGTTGGTGGTCATGTTGGCGATGGCCGCCTTGGTGGACGAGTAGGCGAGCTGCTGCATCACCGGGTTCTTGGCGTTCACCGACGAGGAGTTGATGATCGACGCGCCCGCCTTCAGGTGCGGTGAGGCGGCCTTGAGGATGTAGAACATCGCGTGGACGTTGACGGCGTATTGCCGGTCCCAGTCGGCGATCTCGATCTCCTCGAGGCTGTCGGCCAGCACCTGCACGGCGGCGTTGTTGACCACGATGTCGAGGCGGCCGAATGCAGAGACCGTTTTCTCCACCAGATCCGCGCAATGGCGATGATCGGCCACGTCGCCGGGCAGCAGGACCACGCGGCGGCCGGCCTTCTCTACCCAGGCGGCGGTATCCTTGGCGTCGTCGTGCTCGTCGAGGTAGCTGAGCGCGATGTCGGCGCCCTCGCGCGCATAGGCGATGGCCACCGCCCGGCCGATGCCGCTGTCGCCGCCGGTGATGAGCGCGACCTTGCCGGTGAGCTGGCCCGACCCCGCGTAGGTCTCCTCGCCGTGATCCGGCTTTGGGTTCATCTCGGCGGAGCGGCCCGGATACGGGATCGGCGGCTGCTGGAACGGGGGCTTCGGGTAGGTCGGGGTGGTGCCGGTCATGATGGTCCTTGTGTCCGATGGCCGCGCGGGGCGGTTCACCGGGACAAGGGCTCACGGGCGGCCCGGTTCGCGGGGCCGAAGGTCACACCGGGGGGCGGGAACCGCTCATGCGTCTGCCGATGGACAGCTTCGCGATGCGGCAAACGGGCTTCGCTCAAGCGCCACGCGGGCTGGTGAGACGGTGCCCGAACGAGGCGTTCGGGCACCGTCTCACTCGGTCCAGCGCAGGGCGGCTGCGGCGGCCAGCGTGCCGACCACCCCGGCGATGAGGCTGAGCGCCGCCAGGATCGCCAGCGGCGTGGTGAACGGCACCGTGCCGCCGAGCGCCGCCTCGCTGGCCGAGACCCCGAAGATCAGGGTCGGGATCATCAGGGGCAGCACCACCACGGCCAGGATCAGCCCGCCGCGCCGGATCGAGGCGGTGAGCGCCGAGCCCACCGCGCCGATGAAGGTCAGCGCCGGGGTGCCGATGAGCAGGGTCAGCGCGGTGGCGCCCATGGCGGTGCCGTCGAGCGCCACCAGCAGGCCGAAGAGCGGGGAGGCCAGGGCGAGCGGCAGCCCGGTGGTGAGCCAATGCGCCAGCACCTTGGCGATCACCACCAGTTCGAGGGGGACCGGCGCCCCGGTCATCAGGTCGAGGGAGCCGTCCTCCTCGTCGGCCTGGAACAGCCGGTCGAGGCCGATCAGGGTGGCGAGCACGGCGGCGAGCCACAGGATGGCGGGGCCGATCCGCGACAGCAGGTTGAGGTCGGGTCCCAGCGCGAACGGCACCACCGCGACGATCATCAGGAAGAACACGAGGGAGAGCGCCCCCGAGCCGCCGACCCGGGCGGCCAGCGCGAGGTCGCGGGCGACGAGGGCCGTCAGGGCGCGGATCACCACCACACCTCCGTGCCCGGGGCGGAAGCCGGGGCGGCGACCGGGGGCCTTGCCTCCGCGATGCGCAATTCGCGGGCATCCTCGAGGCCCAGGGCCTGGTGGGTCGCCGCGATGACGAGGCCGCCCTCGGCCCGGTGGCGCGCCATCATGCCGGCGAGAACCGCTTGCGAGGCCACGTCGAGGGCGGCGGTGGGCTCGTCCAGCAGCCAGAGCGGCCGGCGACAGACCAGCAGGCGGGCGAGCGCCACCCGGCGCCG
>JAKONB010000342.1 GCA_022702195.1 Beijerinckiaceae bacterium
GTGGGACTACTCGGCCTTGCGCTTCACGATGGCGAAGGTCTTGGGATCGAGCTCCAGGTCGAACTGCTTGCCGTTGGCGTCGATGGCGTCGTCGACCTCGATCTCGTCGTCCTCGACCTCGATCTTCTTCCACTTGGTGAAGCCTTCCTGCTTCAGCACGGCCTCGATCTTGGTCTGCTCGTCCGGGGTGGGCGCCCGATCGGCGAAGGCGGAGCCGGTGAATGCGAGGCCGAGACCGAGGGCCGCGAGGCCCGTGAACTTGATCGACATGATGTCTCCCTGATGTCCGGAGGATTGTTTCTGACCCCTCCGGAACCGCTGAGCGGGAACGAGGTTCCTGGCGAAAGTCCGGGATGCCTGCGCGCTCTGGTTGTGCGGCGGCGCGCCGCCCCCTAGGGTCGTCGAATCTGCGAGTCCCGGGGTCGGTCCAGCATGGTCACGCGCGTCGCCACCCTGGCGTTCGAGGGCATCGAGGCGCGAGCCGTCGATGTCCAGGTCCAGATCGCCCCGGGCATCGTCGCCTTCACGGTGGTGGGTCTCGCTGACAAGGCGGTGGCGGAATCGCGCGAGCGGGTGCGCTCCGCGCTGATCGCCTCCGGCCTCGCGCTGCCGGCCAAGCGCATCACGGTCAACCTCGCCCCCGCCGACCTGCCCAAGGAGGGCTCGCATTACGACCTGCCCATCGCCCTGGCGGTGATGGGAGCGATCGGCGCCCTGCCGGCCGACGCGCTGGCCGGCTATTGCGTCCTGGGCGAACTGGCGCTCGACGGCACCATCACGCCGGTCTCCGGGGTGCTGCCCGCCGCCATGGCGGCCAATGCCCGTGGCCTCGGGCTGATCTGCCCCGCCGCCACCGGGCCGGAGGCGGCCTGGGCCGGGGGCGACATGGACGTGCTGGCCCCGCGCTCGCTGATCCAGCTCGCCAATCATTTCAAGGGTAGCCAGGTCATGGCGCGCCCCGAGCCGTCGGTGGCCGCGCCGAGCGGTCCATTGCCGGATCTGCGCGACATCAAGGGTCAGGAGGGCGCCAAGCGCGCCCTGGAGATCGCCGCCAGCGGTGGCCACAACCTCATCTTCAACGGCCCCCCCGGGGCGGGCAAATCGATGCTCGCGGCGCGGTTGCCCTCGATCCTGCCACCGCTCGGGCCGCGCGAGCTGCTCGAAGTCTCGATGATCCAGTCGGTGGCCGGGGAGCTGAAGGGCGGCGCGCTTTCCAACAGACGGCCGTTCCGGCAACCGCACCATTCGGCCTCCATGGCCGCCCTGGTGGGAGGTGGCGCCAATGCCCGGCCCGGGGAGGCGTCGCTCGCCCATGGCGGCGTGCTCTTCCTCGACGAATTGCCGGAATTTACCCCCCAGGTGCTCGATTCCCTGCGCCAGCCCATGGAGACGGGCGAGGTGATGATCGCCCGCGCCAATCACCGCGTGACCTATCCGGCCCGGTTTCAACTGGTCGCCGCCATGAATCCCTGCCGCTGCGGGCAGGCTTTGGAGCCCGGCTATGCCTGCCGCAGGGGACCCAACGAGCGCTGCGTCGCGCAATACGGGGCCCGGATCTCCGGCCCGCTCCTCGACCGGATCGATCTGCGCATCGAGGTCGGCGCCGTGACGGCCGCCGACCTGATCCTGCCGCCGCCCGGCGAGGGGTCGGCCGAGACGGCCGCCCGTGTCGCCGCCGCCCGCGCGCTCCAGACGGCGCGCTTCGCGGCGCGCGGCCTGGCCGGGGTCGTCACCAACGCCACATGCCCGGCGACGGTGATCGAGGAGGTGGCGGCCCCGGATGCGGAGGGGGCGGCTCTCATCCGCAGTGCCGCCGAGACCATGCGGCTCTCCGCCCGCGGCTTCCACCGCACCCTGCGGGTCGCCCGCACGCTGGCCGACCTCGACGGTGAGGCCACGGTACGCCGACCTCACCTGGCCGAAGCCCTGTCCTATCGCGGCCGTGCCGAGCGGCCGGCGGCGGCCTGAGCCGCCGATGTCGCGGAGACGGCGCTCAGCGGCCGTAGATGTCCTCGACGCGGATGATGTCGTCCTCGCCGGTATAGCTGCCCACCTGGACTTCGATGAGTTCGAGGGGGATCTTGCCCGGGTTGGTGAGGCGGTGCATCGAGCCGATTGGAAGGTAGATCGCTTCGTTCTCGTGGACGAGCACCACCGATTCGTTGAGCGTCACCTCGGCGGTGCCCTTCACGACCACCCAATGCTCCGCCCGGTGGAAATGCTTCTGGAGCGAGAGCCGGCCCCCCGGCGTCACCATGATGCGCTTCACCTGGAAGCGCTCGCCGATATCGATGCGCTGGTACCAGCCCCAGGGGCGATACATCCGCCGGTGCGCATCCGCCTCCGGATAGGCCTTGCCGCGCAGGCGAGTGACGAGCTCCTTCACCTTTCCGGATTGCGCCTTCGAGGTGACCAGGACCGCATCGGGGGTCGTCACCACCACCACGTCGTCGAGACCCACCACCGTGGTGACGTGCTCGCCCTCGCTGTGGATCAGGCTGCCATGGGTGTCGATGGTCTCGACGCGGCCGCGCAGGGCGTTGCCGTCCGCATCATGAGGCAGCACCTCCCACACCGCGTCCCAGGTGCCGACATCCGACCAGGGGAAGGAGACCGGCAGCACGCCGGCCCGGTCCGTCCGTTCCATCACCGCGTAGTCGATGGAAGTCTGCGGCGCAGCGCCGAAGGCGGTGGCATCGAGGCGGATGAAGTCGAGGTCGGTCACGGCCTCGTCGAGGGCGGTGCGGGTGGCCGCCAGAATCTCGGGAGCATAGCTCTCGAGTTCGGCGAGCATCACGTCGGCCCGGAACAGGAAGTAGCCGGAATTCCACAGGGCACCCTCGGCGATCAGCCGCTCGGCACCGGCCGCGTTCGGCTTCTCCACGAAGCGCTCGACATGGTGGTTGCCCGGGGCGCCGGCGACGGCGCCGCCGACATGGATGTAGCCGTAGCCCGTGGCCGGGTTCGTCGGCTGGATGCCGAGGGTCATGATCTTGCCCGCCCGCGCGCCGGCGGCGGCGGCCTTGGCGGCCTGCACGAAGGCGGCGGTGTCACCGATCACGTGGTCGGCCGCCAGGATCAGGACGATCGCCTCTGGGTCGCGGCGGGCGGCATGGAGCGTGGCCACCGCGACGGCGGCGGCGGAATCCCGACGCTGCGGTTCAAGGACGATGTCGGCGGCGACACCCGCTTGCGCCAATTGCTCGGCGACGATGAAGCGGGCATCGCTGCTCGTGAGCACGCTCGGACGTGAGAACACGGTGATGTCCGTGAGCCGCCGCGCGGTGTCCTGAAACGTCGAACTTTCCGGATTCACCAGGGGGGTGAACTGCTTCGGCATGCTCTCGCGCGACGCCGGCCAGAGTCGCGTGCCGGATCCCCCACACAGGATGACGGGGTGAATCAGAAGGCTCGCATTGTCCGACATTGCGCAATCACACCCCAAAACGCGGAATCGCCAGTCTGGCAACGTCACCACGACTGCTCTGCAAGCGTCGGTTTGTAGCGACTCGCTCGGGGCGTCGCTACCCGCCCTCCTTCATCAATTCACCCGGCTACTACCGAATCGCATCGGTCCGTCACTGCGTGGCCTGTCCCACGGTGGCTCGTCATTCGGCCGCTTGACGTGCCACGTAGCCGAGGCGTCCGTTCAGTTCCTCAATGAGCTTCACCGCAGCCTCGGCGATCACCGTGCCGGGGGGGAAGATCGCGGAGGCGCCGGCGGCATAGAGGGCCTCGTAATCGCCGGGGGGAATCACGCCGCCGATGACGATCATCACGTCCGCGCGGCCCTGCTCGGTGAGGGCAGCCTTCAGCTCGGGCACCAGGGTGAGGTGACCGGCCGCCAGGGACGAGACGCCGACGATGTGGACGTCGTTCTCCACGGCCTGGCGCGCGGCCTCCGCCGGGGTGGCGAAGAGCGGCCCGATATCCACGTCGAAGCCGAGATCGGCGAAGGCGGAGGCGATGACCTTCTGGCCGCGATCGTGCCCGTCCTGCCCCATCTTGGCGACGAGGATGCGCGGGCGGCGCCCGTCATTCTCCTCGAACGCCTCCACGAGCTTGCGAACCGTCTCCACCACCGGCGACATGCCACCCACCTCCCGCTTGTACACGCCCGAGATCGAGCGGATCTCCGCCCGGTGCCGGCCCCAGGCCTTCTCCAGCGCATCGGAAATCTCGCCGACCGTGGCCTTGGCCCGCGCGGCGTTCACCGCGAGGTCGAGCAGGTTGCCCTCGCCCTGTGCCGCCGCCGTCAGCGCCGCGAGCGCCGCGTCGACATCGGTCTGGCTGCGCTCGGCGCGCAGGCGCTTGAGCTTGTCGATCTGCAGGGTGCGGACGTTGCCGTTGTCCACCCGCATCAGCTCGATGGCACGGTCGTCGTCCGGCTTGAACTTGTTGACGCCCACGATGGTCTGGCGGCCGGAATCGATCCGGGCCTGGGCACGGGCGGCGGCCTCCTCGATGCGCAGCTTCGGGATACCGGCCTCGATTGCCTTGGCCATGCCGCCGAGTTCGTCGACTTCGCGCAGGTGTTCCCAGGCACGGGCGACGATGTCCTGGGTCAGCTTCTCGACATAATAGGAGCCGCCCCACGGATCGACGATCCGGGTGGTGCCGCTCTCCTGTTGAAGGAACAGCTGGGTGTTGCGCGCGATCCGGGCCGAGAAATCGGTGGGCAGGGCCAGGGCCTCGTCGAGGGCGTTGGTGTGCAGCGATTGGGTGCCGCCCTGGGTGGCCGCCATCGCCTCGATGCAGGTCCGAGTGACGTTGTTGAACACGTCCTGCGCGGTGAGCGACCAGCCGGAGGTCTGGCTGTGGGTGCGCAGCGGCAGGGACTTGTCGCTCTTGGGCTCGAATTCCTTGACGAGCTTGGCCCAGATCAGGCGCGCGGCCCGCATCTTGGCGATCTCCATGAAGAAGTTGGTCGAAATCGCCCAGAAGAACGACAGGCGCGGGGCGAACTGATCGATGGTGAGGCCCGCCGCCAGACCGGCCTTGATGTATTCGACGCCGTCGGCGAGCGTGTAGGCTAGTTCGAGATCGTTCGTCGCCCCGGCTTCCTGCATGTGGTAGCCAGAGATCGAGATCGAGTTGAACTTCGGCATGTGCTTGGACGTGTAGGCGAAGATGTCGCCGATGATCCGCATCGAACCCGCCGGGGGGTAGATGTAGGTGTTGCGGACCATGAACTCCTTGAGGATGTCGTTCTGGATCGTGCCCGCCAGCTTCTCGGAGGGCACACCCTGCTCCTCGGCGGCCACGATGTAGAGGGCGAGGATCGGCAGTACGGCGCCGTTCATTGTCATCGACACGGTCATCTCGTCGAGCGGGATGCCGGAGAACAGCGTCCGCATGTCGTAGATCGAGTCGATCGCCACGCCGGCCATGCCGACATCGCCCGAAACGCGCGGGTGGTCGGAATCGTAGCCCCGGTGGGTGGCGAGGTCGAAGGCCACAGAGAGACCCTTCTGTCCGGCGGCGAGGTTGCGCCGGTAGAAGGCGTTCGAATCCTCCGCCGTGGAGAAGCCAGCATATTGCCGGATGGTCCAGGGTTGGGTGACGTACATGGTTGGGTAGGGGCCGCGCAGGTAGGGGGCCACGCCCGGATAGGTGTGCAGGAACTCGATGCCCTCACGATCCCGCGGGCCGTAGACGCCCTTCACCGGGATGCCTTCCGGCGTCATCCAGGGCTCGCCCACCGGCGGCACGGGGGCCGCGATGGCATCGGCCGCGTAGGGAACGGTCGCGAAGTCGGGGATGCGGGACGTCATGAATGTCTGCTCGTGCGGCGGCGTTTCCGCCGGCATTATAGGTAAGCCTGCCGCGCGGGCTACTCCTATCCGTCGCTGCGACCCCGGACCTTTGACAGAAGTTTCGGTTTTTTCGCCTTTTGCGAAATTTCGTTTGGCGAGAGTTTGAATGCTTCTTTCACGTGCGACGCACCCTATTCGGCGGCCATGCGCCGTGGGGCGAGGCCCCCCACATCCGCGGCCACGGCGGCCACGACCTCGCGCAGGTGCCAGACCAGTTCCGAGAAACCGGCCACGAGGGCGAGCGTCGTCTCGTTCATGTAGAGCGCCCGGCTGATCTCGATCTGGAGCGCGTGGCGGTCGGCGTTCGGCTCGCCGTAATGCTCGGTGATGAAGCCCCCCGCATAGGGCTTGTTGCGCAGCACCCGGAACCCGCGCGCCCGCAGATGGTCCTCGAAGGCGT
>JAKONB010000348.1 GCA_022702195.1 Beijerinckiaceae bacterium
TCATCGCGGCATCCACCGAGAAGGTGGGCAAGCGCGAGATCGCGGCGGCGTTCAACATCAAGGGCGCGGACCGGATCGGCCTCAAGCGCATCCTGAAGGAGATCGAGATCGACGGCGAGATCGAACGCGGCCGGGGCGGCCTCACGGAAGCCGGGCGCCTGCCCGCCGTGGTGCTCGCCGATATCCGCTCGCGCGACCGCGACGGCGATTTCCTCGCTCTACCGGTGGACTGGGACCACGAGAAGGGGCCGCCGCCCAAGATCGCCGTGGTGGCCCCCCGTCCCGGCCGCAAGCCGGGCTTGGCCGCGCCCGGCATCAACGACCGGGTGCTGCTGCGCATCGAGCCGGCGCCGGGGGAGACCGGGCGCTATACCGGCCGCGTCATCAAGCTGGTGGGCAAGAACAAGGCCGAGATCATCGGGGTTTATCGTGCCGACCGGGAGGGCGGCCGCATCATCCCGGTGGAGAAGCGGGCACAGGGCCGAGAGATCGCCATTCCCCCCGGCGAGGAGGGCGAGGCGCGCGACGGCGACCTCGTGAGCGTCACCCTCCAGCGCGAGACCCGGTTCGGCCTGCCCCAGGGCCGGGTGAAGGAGCGCCTCGGCTCGCTCGGCTCCGAGAAGGCGGTGAGCCTGATCGCGCTTCACCTCCACCACATCCCCCACGTCTTCGCCGCCGCCACCCTGGCGGAGGCCGATGCGGTTCAGGCCGCCGGCCGCGACGGGCGCGAGGATTGGCGCAACGAGCCGCTCCTCACCATCGACCCGCCCGATGCCAAGGATCATGACGACGCCGTCATGGCGGTTCCCGATCCCGACCCGGCCAATGAAGGTGGCTTCGTCGTCACCGTGGCGATCGCCGATGTCGCCGCCTATGTCCGCCCCGGTTCGCATCTCGACCGCGAGGCTCTGATGCGCGGCAACTCGGTCTATTTCCCCGACCGGGTGGTGCCGATGCTGCCCGAGCGCATCTCCAACGACCTCTGCTCCCTGCGGGAGCGCGAGGACCGCCCGGCTTTGGCCGTCCGGATGGTGATCGGCGCCGATGGGGAGAAGCGCCGGCACGGGTTCCACCGGGTGATGATGCACTCGCGGGCCAAGCTGTCCTACGCCCAGGCGCAAGCCGCCATCGACGGCTTCGCCGACGAGACCACGGCGCCGCTGCTGGAGCCGGTGCTGCGCCCGCTCTGGGCCGCCTACGCCGCCCTGAAGACCGCCCGCGACGCGCGCGGCCCCCTCGCCCTCGATCTGCCGGAACGCAAGGTCCTGCTCACACCGGACGGGGCGGTGGACCGGGTGGTGGTCCCGGCCCGGCTCGACGCGCACCGGCTGATCGAGGAGTTCATGATCCTCGCCAACGTCGCCGCCGCCGAGACCCTGGAACAGGCCAAGCAGCCGCTGATCTACCGGGTCCACGACGAGCCGGCCCTGGAGAAGATGCGGGCGCTCGGCGAGGTGCTCGCCTCCATCGGCATCAAGATCCCCAAGGAGGGGGCGCTCCGCCCGGCCCTGTTCAACCGCATCCTCGGGGCGGTGGCGGAGACCGAGCACGCCATCTTCATCAACGAGGTGGTTCTGCGCTCGCAGGCCCAGGCGGTCTACGCCGCGCAGAATCTCGGCCATTTCGGGCTCAACCTGCGCCGCTACGCGCATTTCACCTCGCCGATCCGGCGCTACGCCGATCTCATCGTCCACCGTGCCCTGATCGCGGCCTGCCGGCTCGGAGCGGACGGCCTGTCCTCGGACGTGACCGTGGCGGCGCTGGACCAAATCGGCGAGCAGATCTCGGCGGCCGAGCGCCGGGCCATGGCGGCGGAACGCGAGACCATCGACCGGCTGATCGCCCATCACCTCGCCGACCGGGTGGGCGCCAGCTTCACGGGCCAGATCTCCGGGGTGACGCGCTCGGGGTTGTTCATCAAGCTCGACGAGACCGGCGCCGACGGTTTCGTGCCGATCTCGACCATCGGCGCCGATTACTACCGGCACGACGAGGCCAAGCATGCCCTGGTGGGCGAGCGCTCGGGCGAGACCCACCGCCTCGGCGACCGGGTCGAGGTCCGGTTGGTGGAGGCCGCCGCCGTGGCCGGCGCGCTCCGCTTCGAGTTGCTCTCGGACGGCCAGGCCCGGCCGGACCGGAAGGAGACCGGGGCCAAGCCCCGTACCGCCCGGAAGCCCGGAGCCCCGGGCCGCCCCCCCGGCATCCGCAGCACCGGGTCGCGCCACCGCGGGTCGCGCCGCTGAGGCGCATACGATAGAGCTGGGACACCACGCGACGGAGCATGCGATGCGGGCCGACCTCGACACTGCCCCGGCCACGCGCGCCGGCCTCGTCCCCGCGATGACGCGCGGGTTTCTCGGCCGCTGCCCGCATTGCGGCGAGGGGCGGATCTTCGGACGCTTCCTGAAGGTCCGGCCGGACTGCGAATCCTGCGGGCTTGGTCTGCACAACCACCGCGCCGACGACCTGCCGCCCTACGTGGTCATCTTCCTCGTCGGCCACCTCGTCGGCTACGTCATCCTCGAGATGGAGACGAATTACGACGTACCGCTGTGGTTCCAGCTCAGCTTCTGGCCGCTCTTCACCCTCGGCCTGTCGCTGGCGCTGCTGCAACCGGTGAAGGGCGCTGTGGTCGGCCTGCAATATGCCCTTGGCATGGGCGGCTTCGCCACGCTACCGGTGAGGCCGAGCGCGGCCGTGCCGCCGTCGGAGGACGTACAGCGTGGATCGACCGACAACCGCGCCCACGGCCTCGGACCAGCCTGAGAAGCCCGCGCGCAAGCCCGCCCTGCGGCCGCGCAACGCCGCCACCCTGATCATCCTCGACCGTTCGAAGAAGGTGCCGAAACTCCTGATGGGGCGGCGCCATCCGGGCCTCGCCTTCATGCCGGGCAAGTTCGTGTTCCCGGGCGGCCGCATCGAGCCGGGCGACCGGCACATGCCCGTGGCCGGCGCCCTCTCGGCCCGCGCCACCGACGCGCTGGCGGCCCAGGTGCCGCGCGCCTCGCATCATCTCGGCCGCGCCCTGGCGCTGGCGGCGATCCGCGAGACCTTCGAGGAGACCGGGCTGATGCTCGGCACCCGCGATTACGGGCCGCCCGAGAGCGCCCCCGACGGGAGCTGGGCGGCCTTTCGCGAGGCGGGCGTGATGCCGGACCTCGAGGCTCTCCATATGGTGGCGCGCGCCATCACCCCGCCGGGCCGGCCGCGCCGCTTCGACACCCGCTTCTTCGCGGTGGATCGCAGCGCCGTCGTGGCCGAGACGCCCGGCATCGTCACGCCGGACGCCGAACTGGTGGAGCTGGCCTGGGTCACCTTCGCGCAGGCCCGCGCCCTCGACCTGCCGCGGATCACCGGGGTGATCCTCACCGACCTCGAAGCCCAGGTGGCCGGCGGCCTCGCGCCCTACCTGCCGATCCCGTTCTATTACGAGCGCGCCGGCAAGGGGCAGCGCCGGGAACTGTGAGCAGTACCTGTCCGGATCGTCCGGCCCAGCGCCAGGAACCAATTCCCGAGCAACCCCGTTGAACACGACAACGTGTTCGAGGGAGTATCGCCATGCTCAAGGGTGGCCTGCTTTGGCTGATCGGCATTCCGCTGCCGATCATTCTGATCATCTACTTCTTCACGTCTTGGCTGCATTGAGCCACGCGCTTTCGTCCTGACGGTTGGGTCCTGCCACGAGGCAGGACCCATCGTGCTTATTCGGCCGCGTCGAGGTGGGGGCGCTCGATGGCGCCGCGCTCGCGCTTGACCAGTTCGGCGGTGAGGAACGCCACTTCCAGCGCCTGCTCCGCGTTGAGGCGTGGGTCGCAATAGGTGTGGTAGCGGTCCTGGAGGTCGTCGGCGGTGAGCGCGCGGGCGCCGCCCGTGCACTCCGTCACATCCTTGCCGGTCATCTCCAGGTGGATGCCACCCGCGATGGTGCCCTCGGCGCGGTGGACGCCGAAGAACCCCTCGATCTCCTGCATCACCCGCTCGAACGGGCGGGTCTTGTAGCCCCCCGCCGAAATGGTGTTGCCGTGCATGGGATCGCACACCCAGACCACGTTGCGGCCCTCGCGCTGCACCGCCCGGATGAGGCCGGGCAGGTGATCGCCGACCTTGTCCGCGCCGAAGCGGCAGATCAGCGTCAGGCGCCCGGCCTCGTCGTCGGGGTTGAGCTGATCGACGAGCCTGATCAGGCCCTCGGCCGTCATCGACGGACCGCATTTCAGGCCGATCGGGTTCTTGATGCCCCGGGCATATTCCACGTGCGCGTGGTCCGACTGGCGGGTGCGGTCACCGATCCACAGCATGTGGCCCGAGGTGGCGTACCAGTCGCCGCTGGTGGAATCGACGCGGGTCAAGGCCTCCTCGTAGCCGAGCAGCAGGGCCTCGTGGCTGGTGAAGAAATCCGTGGTGCGGACCTCCTGATGCGTCTCCGGATTGATGCCGATGGCGCGCATGAAGTCGAGCGCGTCGGACATGCGCTCGGCCACGTCGGCATAGCGCGACGATTGCGGCGAATCCTTCACGAAGCCGAGCATCCAGCGATGCGCGTTCTCGAGATTGGCGTAACCGCCCGTCGCGAAGGCGCGCAGCAGGTTCAGCGTCGCGGCCGATTGCCGGTAGGCCTCGATCTGCCGGCGCGGATCGGGGATGCGCGCCGCCTCGTCGAAGGTCAGGCCGTTGACGATGTCGCCA
>JAKONB010000572.1 GCA_022702195.1 Beijerinckiaceae bacterium
CGGCCTCGACTTCTCGAAGCTGTTCCACCGTCCGAGGTGCCGGATCACGTCGCGATCCGGCACGTGGAGAAGCAGAACCAACCAATCGACGACGTGCTCGACCGGCGCCTCATCGCCAAGGCCCAGGCGGCCCTGGACGGGGGCGCCCCGGTGGAGATCGACGAGACGATCAAGAACTCGGACCGCACCGCCGGCGCGATGCTGTCGGGGGCGGTGGCCAAGCTGCACGGTCATGAGGGCCTGCCGGACGACACGATCCGGGTGAACCTCTCCGGCACCGCCGGCCAGAGCTTCGGCGCCTGGCTCGCGGCGGGCGTCACCGTGGTCCTCACCGGCCATGCCAACGACTATGTCGGCAAGGGGCTCTCGGGCGGCAAGCTCATCATCCGTCCGTCGGACGCGCTGAAGGCGCCGGCCGCGCACACCATCATGGCCGGCAACACCGTGCTGTACGGGGCCATCGCCGGCGAGTGCTACATCCGGGGTGCGGCCGGCGAGCGCTTCGCGGTGCGCAACTCGGGCGCCATCGCGGTGGTCGAGGGCATGGGCGACCATGGCTGCGAGTACATGACCGGCGGCGTTGTGGTGTCGATCGGCGAGACCGGGCGCAACTTCGCGGCCGGCATGTCGGGCGGCATCGCCTACGTGCTCGACGCGGACGGGTCGTTCGCCTCGCGCTGCAATCTGTCGATGGTCGATCTCGAACCCGTCGAGGAGGAGGACGACCTGATGCGTCGCTTCCACCAGGACGGCGACCTTGAGACCAAGGGACGCGTCGACATCCTGGCGGACATGTCCGGCCACGACGAGGAGCGCCTCAGCCAGCTCATCACCAACCACCTGAAGTACACGGGCTCCCCGCGTGCCAAGGCGATCCTCGAGGATTGGGCCGGCTACCGCACCAAGTTCGTGAAGGTCATGCCGGTGGAGTACCGCCGGGCGCTGCGCGAGATGGAAATGGCGCGGATGCCCGTGGCGGCGGAGTGAGATGCGGCGTGGCGTGAACGAGACTGTTCGCGCCACGCCGCGGTCCGAGGAGGCTTGCGCTATGATCGAGACGTGGATCACGCGTCATCGCGACGGAGATCGGCAGACCATCCGGCTCCCGGACGGGTTCGCGCTGCCCGGGGACGAGGCGATCCTGCGACGGGAGGATGATCGTCTGACGGTGGAGCCCGTCAGGCGGTCCTCGCTGCTGGCGACGTTGTCTCAGCGGGACCCGCTGGATGTCGCGTGGCCGGAGATCGAAGATCCATCGCCGGAGCCGATCGAACTCTAGTGCGCTACCTTCTCGACACAAACATCCTGTCCGCCCTGGTTCGTGCCCCCGATGGCCCCATCAAGGAGACCATCGCACGGGTGGGCGAACAGAACGTCCATACGCATGTGGTCGTCGCCTCGGAATTGCGCTTCGGGGCAGCCAAGAAGGGCTCGGAGCGTCTCTCCCGCGAGGTGGATGCGTTCTTAAAGCGATCACGGTCGCGTCTCTGTCTGTACCGGCCGATCGCACCTACGCCGATCCGCGCCGGAGGCTCGAAGCGGCCGGGACGCCGATCGGGGCGAACGATCTGCTGATTGCGTCGCATGCGCGACGCGACAGTGCTGTACTGAGGACGGACAATGTCAGCGAGTTCTCGCGAGGGCCGCTGCTCGCGATCGAGAACTGGCTGAAACCATAGCGAGCGCGCTCGCAACAGAAAATCGGTCTCCGCTTGGCGCGGAGCGCTTGGGGTGAGTGGGGCTTTAGATCATGGGCAAGATCACCGGTTTCCTCGAATTCGACCGGCAGGAGCAGAAGTATCAGCTCGCCGCCGACCGCGTGCGGCATTTTCGCGAGTTCACGCTGCCGCTCGACGAGCACGACCTGAAGAAGCAGGCAGCCCGCTGCATGGATTGCGGGATCCCGTTCTGTCACGGGGACACCGGTTGCCCGGTCCACAACCAGATCCCCGACTGGAACGACCTCGTCTACCAGTCGGACTGGCAGGAGGCGGCGCGCAACCTCCACTCCACCAACAATTTCCCGGAATTCACCGGCCGCATCTGCCCCGCCCCCTGCGAGGAGGCCTGCACCCTCAACCTCGAGAACCAGCCGGTCGCCATCAAGACGATCGAGCAGGCCATCGCCGACCGTGCCTGGAACAACGGCTGGGTGAAGCCCGAGCCGGCGGACCATCGCACCGGCAAGAAGGTGGCGGTGATCGGGTCCGGCCCGGCGGGCCTGGCGGCCGCCCAGCAGCTCGCCCGCGTCGGCCACGACGTCCACGTGTTCGAGCGCGAGCCGAAGGCTGGCGGCCTGCTCCGCTACGGCATCCCCGACTTCAAGATGGAGAAGCGCCACATCGACCGGCGCGTGAAGCAGATGGAGGCGGAGGGCGTCCGCTTCCATTACGGGGTCAATGTCGGCGTCACCAAGCCACTGGCCGAGCTCAACGCCGAGTACGACGCCGTGCTGTTCACTGGCGGCGCCGAGGATCCGCGCAACCCGCAGCTTCCCGGACAGGAGCTCGCCGGCGTGCATTACGCCATGCCGTTCCTGGTCCAGTCGAACCGGCGCGTCGGCGCCGAGCCGATGCCGGGCAACGGCGAGATGCCGATTCTGGCCACCGCCAAGAACGTGGTGGTGATCGGCGGCGGCGATACGGCGTCGGATTGCGTCGGCACCTCTTTCCGTCAGGGCGCCCTGTCGGTGACTCAGCTCGACATCCGCCCGCGCCCGCCGGAGCGTGAGGACAAGCTCTCGGTCTGGCCCTACTGGCCGACCAAGATGCGGACCTCGTCGAGCCAGGCCGAGGGCGCCGAGCGCGAGTTCCAGGCCGCGACGCTGCGGCTGGAGGGCAAGAAGGGCAAGGTGACCGGCGTGGTCTGCTGCCGCGTCGACGAGAAGCGCCAGCCAGTTCCGGGTGGCGAGTTCGTGCTGCCCGCTGATCTGGTCTTCCTGGCGATCGGTTTCGCCGGCTCGGTCCGCAAGGGCCTGCTGGAGGAATCCGGCGTCACCATGGACAAGCGCGGCAACGTCATCGCCAACACGGTGGATTACCGGACCTCGAACGAGAAGATCTATGTGGCAGGCGATATGCGCCGGGGCCAGTCCCTCGTCGTCTGGGCGATCCGCGAGGGCCGGCAGGCTGCCCGCGCCATCGACGAGGCG
>JAKONB010000352.1 GCA_022702195.1 Beijerinckiaceae bacterium
GGGCGCAGCATGGCGGGCGCAACCCCTCCTGGACGTCCTACGAAAAACTCCGGGAGGTGATCGAGCGGCGGATGTTCAGCCAGGTCGAGGAATTGCTGCCGGTCATCTCCTTCGGATCGAAGAAGGACGGCGAGACCGAGAAGAAGCACGGCGAGTTCGTCGATCGCATGGTGGCGCGCGGCTATACCGAGCGGCAGGTTCGCCGCCTGGTGGAATGGTACATGCGGGTGAAGCAGGCGGGATAGACTGACCCAGACGAAGGCGGCCGCCGCGCCGAGCGGTGGCCGCTTCCGGCCCGTCGAAACCCGCGAGACTCTTGAGGGCGAAGGCAAACACACCGGATGCACATCGTCGACCGTCGTCTGAATCCCGGGGGCAAGAGCCTCCCCAATCGTCAGCGTTTCCTGCGCCGCGTCAAGGACATGGCGCAACGCGCCGTGCGGGAATCCGCCCGCGAGAAGGACATCAAGGATCTGGGGAAGGACGGCCGCGTCTCCGTGCCGATGGACGGGGTGCGCGAACCGCGCTTCGCCCGCCAGCCGGGGACGGGACTGCACGATCACATTCTTCCCGGCAACAAGACCTACGTGGAGGGCGACCGGATCGAGCGTCCCCCGTCGGGAGGGGGCGGCAAGGGTTCGGGGGAGGGCGGCGAGGGCTCCGAAAACAGCGAGGATGCGTTCCGCTTCGTCCTGACCCGGGACGAATTCCTCGAACTCTTCCTCGAGGATCTCGAACTGCCCGATCTGGCCAAGCGCCGCCTGTCGGTGGTGGAGACGGAAGGGTTGCGCCGGGCTGGCTACACCGTGTCGGGCTCGCCCGCCAACCTCGCCCTGACCCGAACCCTGCGCAACTCCATGTCACGGCGCATCGCCCTGAAGCGGCCGAAGCCCGATGAGATCGCGGCGCTGGAGGCACGCATCGCCGAGACGCCTTCGTCCGACCCGGAACTGCCCGGACTGCTCCTAGCCCTCGCCACGCTCCGCGACCGCGCCAAGCGCATTCCCTATGTCGACCCGCTCGACCTGCGCTATCGCCGCTTCGAGGCATATCCGCGCCCGGTGGCGCAGGCGGTGATGTTCTGCCTGATGGACGTGTCCGGCTCGATGACCGAGCACATGAAGGATCTGGCCAAGCGCTTCTACATCCTGCTGCACATCTTCCTGACGCGGCGCTATCGCCACGTGGAAATCGTCTTCATCCGCCACACCGACAAAGCGACGGAGGTGGACGAGGAGACTTTCTTCGGCTCACGCGAGACCGGCGGCACCTTGGTCTCGTCGGCCCTGGTGGAGATGAAGCGCATCATCGCCGAGCGCTACAGCCCCGACGATTGGAACATCTACGCGGCGCAGGCGTCGGACGGCGACAACGTCTCGTCGGACGGTCCGACCTCGACGGAATTGCTGCGCGCCCACATCCTGCCGGCCTGCCAGCACTTCGCCTATCTGGAGGTCGGCGACGAAAACGGCCCGCGCGCCGGCTTCGTCGAGCACCGCACCACCCTGTGGCGGACTTATGAGGGGCTGGCGAAATCCGGCGGCGCCATCGCCATGCGCAAGGTCAACCACCGCCGCGACATCTATCCGGTGTTCCGGGAGTTGTTTGGGCGCAAGGATGCGCGCGCGGAAGCCGACGCCTGAACCAGCGCTGACAGAACCTCTCCCCGGTCGAGCGGGGAGGGACGACGTGAGACACGGACCCTTCGAGGAAGGCCCATCGACATGGTCGGCAGCATCATCCGTCCGACGCCCCAGCGTATCTCCGGCGGCCAGAAGCCGCTCTTCACCGGGAACGACTGGGATTTCGACACGATCCGGCGCATCCACGACGCCTGTGAAGCCATTGCCGGGCCGGAACTTGGCCTGTCCTGGTATCCGAACCAGATTGAGATCATCACCACCGAGCAGATGCTCGACGCCTATGCGTCGATCGGCATGCCGCTGTTCTACAAGCACTGGTCCTTCGGCAAGCACTTCGCCCAGCACGAGGCCGGCTACCGGCGCGGCCTGATGGGGCTCGCCTACGAGATCGTCATCAATTCCGACCCGTGCATTTCCTACGTGATGGAGGAGAACACGGCGACGATGCAGACCCTGGTGATCGCCCACGCCGCCTTCGGCCACAATCATTTCTTCAAGAACAACTACCTGTTCAAGCAATGGACCGATGCGGAGGGCATCCTCGACTACCTCGACTTCGCCAAGGGCTTCATCACCCGCTGCGAGGAGCGCTACGGGCATCAGGCGGTGGAGCAGGTGCTGGATGCCGCCCATGCCCTGATGAGCCAGGGCGTCCACCGCTATCCCCGCAAGAAGCGCCCCGACCTCGCCTCGGAGCAGCGCCGCGAGCGGGAACGGGCCGAGCACGGCGAGCAGATCTACAACGACCTCTGGCGCACACTGCCGCAGAAGGTGGCGGGCATCCGCCCCGACCTCGCGGTCGAGCGCCGCAAGGCACTGCTCGAACTGCCGCAGGAGAACCTGCTCTACTTCCTCGAGAAGGCGGCCCCGCGCCTGCGCCCCTGGCAGCGTGAGATCCTGCGCATCGTCCGCCTGGTGGCGCAGTATTTCTATCCCCAGCGCCAGACCAAGGTGATGAACGAGGGCTGCGCCACCTATTGCCATTACCGGATCATGAACGCGCTCTCCGAGAAGGGCCTGATCGGCGAGGCGGCCTATCTCGAATTCCTGCAATCCCACACCAACGTCGTGCGCCAGCCGAATTACAACGAGCGCGGCTATGGCGGCCACAACCCCTACGCCATCGGCTTCGCGATGATGCAGGACATCGCCCGCATTGTGGAGCAGCCGACGGAGGAGGACCGGCAATGGTTCCCGGAGATCGCCGGCACCGGCGACGCCATGGCGACCCTGCGCGACATCTGGGCGAATTACCGCGACGAGAGCTTCATCGCCCAGTTCCTCTCGCCGAAGCTGATGCGCGACATGCGCCTGTTCCACGTGGTCGACGATCCCGGCGAGGAGACCCTGCGGGTCGAGGCGATCCATGACGAGCGCGGCTACCGCAAGATGCGCCGGTCCTTCGCCCGCCAATACGACGTCGCTTGGCTCGATCCGGATATCGAGGTGGTGGATGTCGATCTCGAGGGCGACCGCCGCCTCATCGTCCATCACCGGGCGCTGAACCGCATCACCCTGCAGAAGGACGATGCCAAGCGCGTGCTCCAGCACCTCGCCGATCTCTGGGGCTACGACGCCGTGCTCAAGGAGATCGACCCGGCCACCGAGGAGGTTCTCGCCGAGCACAGCGCCAGCGCGCGGCCGATCTTTTTCTGATCGCGCGACCCCGCGCAGCCTGGATCCCAAAAACCGGCTGGCGGCTTTCTGACCGTGGTATCAGGCCTGCTCTGGGCAGCGCTCGGCTGCGGCGCCTCCTGGGCACGGTGAACACATTGGATTTCTCCGGCCGGGGACGAATGCGCACAGGGCCGCGTCGGGGAATGGTGCGGCGCATCGGATCTGTGTTAGCAGCCACGTCATGCTGAAGGATCGCGCCAGATTGTATTGCCGGCCAACGCCGCCATAGGCGCGCCGTCCACCGCGCCCGCGTGCGCGCGTTCTCGACTCCTTTCCTCAGCTGATCCCCATCCGCGCCGCGGCCTCGAAGCGAGCCGGCCGATGGGGATGACGGACCGTATTGCCATGACTCGTCCCACGAATCTGACCTCCCTGCGGAGCGAATGGGCTCCCGACATCACGCGGGAGATCCTGGCCGGCACGGTGGTGGCGCTGGCGCTGATTCCGGAGGCGATCGCCTTCTCGCTCATCGCCGGCGTCGATCCCAAGGTCGGCCTCTACGCATCGTTCTGCATCGCGGTGGTCACCGCCTTCGCCGGGGGACGACCCGCGATGATCTCAGCCGCGACCGGCGCGATGGCGCTGGTGATGGTGAGCCTCGTGAAGGAGCACGGCCTTGGCTATCTCTTCGCCGCCACCCTCCTCACTGGTCTACTGCAAATTTGCGCCGGTGCGCTGCGGCTGGGCAACCTGATGCGCTTCGTCTCGCGCTCGGTCGTCACCGGTTTCGTCAACGCCCTGGCGATCCTGATCTTCTTGGCCCAGATGCCGGAGCTGATCGGGCAGGGCACCACCGTCTACCTGATGACCGCCATCGGCCTGGGGCTGATCTACGGCCTGCCCTACCTGACCAAGGCGGTGCCGTCGCCGCTGGTGACCATCGTCCTCCTCACGGTTGCGGCGATCGCCCTCGGTCTGCCGATCCACCGGGTCGGCGATATGGGCGCTCTGCCCACGGAGCTGCCCGGCTTCGCCCTGCCGCAGGTTCCCGTCACCCTGGAAACCCTGCGTATCATCCTGCCCTACGCCCTCACCCTCACCATGGTGGGTCTGCTCGAGAGCCTGATGACGGCGGCGATCCTCGACGAGATGACCGATACGGGTTCGAACAAGAACCGCGAATGCGCCGGCCAGGGTCTCGCCAACATCGCGTCCGGGCTCTTCGGTGGGATGGCCGGCTGCGCGATGATCGGCCAGTCGGTGATCAACGTCTCGTCGGGCGGCCGCGGCCGGCTCTCGACCCTGTGGGCGGGCGCATTCCTGCTGTTCCTGATCGTCGTACTCGGCCCCTACGTGGCCCAGATCCCCATGGCGGCCCTGGTGGCGGTGATGATCATGGTCTCGATCAACACCTTCCAGTGGAAATCCGTGGCGACCCTGCTGACCCACCCGAAGAGTTCGAGCGTGGTCATGCTCGGCACCGTGGCGGTGGTGGTCGCCACCCACGACCTCGCCAAGGGCGTCGTCTTCGGCGTGGTGCTGAGCGGGCTGTTCTTCGCCCACAAGGTGACGCGCGTCTTCGCCGTCGCCTCCGAGCGCACCGGCCAGACGCGTACCTACCGGGTCACGGGGCATATCTTCTTCGCCACGGCGGAGGCCTTCCATTCGGCCTTCGATTTTCGCGAGGACGACCTGACCGGCCTCGTCATCGATCTGTCGGCGGCCCAGTTCTGGGATCTCACCGCCGTCAACGCCCTCGACCGGGTGGTGCTCAAGTTCCGCCACCACGGCGTGCCCGTCACGCTCGTGGGCATGAATGCCGCCACGGCCTCGGTGGTCGAGCGCCTCGCCACGCACGACAAGCCCGGCGCGGCCCTTGCCTCCGGGCACTGAGATTTGACTCGACAGACGGGCGCGTCTGTCCGTGCGAGGGGGGACGCCCGGGTAGCCACGCGGACGAGGCCGTGGTTTCAAGGCGTTCCAGACTTCGCGCCACGCGAGGAACCGTCATGACCGAGCTTCACCCCGAGATTGCCGCCGTCACCGCGCGGGTGGTCGAGCGCTCCAAGCCATCGCGAACGGCGTATCTCGACCTCGTGGCCCGCGAGCGCGAAGCCGGCGTCCACCGGCCGATGCTCAATTGCGGCAACCTCGCCCACGGCTTCGCCGCGGCGGGCGAGGACAAGGCGGCGATCCGCTCGGGGCGCGCCATGAACATGGCCATCGTCACCGCCTACAACGACATGCTCTCGGCGCATCAGCCCTATGGCCGCTACCCCGAGCAGATGAAGCTGTTCGCCCGCGAAGTCGGCGCCACCGCTCAGGTCGCCGGTGGAGTGCCGGCCATGTGCGACGGCGTCACGCAGGGCCAGCGCGGCATGGAGCTGTCGCTGTTCTCCCGCGACACCATCGCGCTCTCCACGGCGGTGGCCCTGAGCCACGGCATGTTCGACGGCGCGGCCCTGCTCGGCATTTGCGACAAGATCGTTCCGGGCCTGCTCATCGGCGCCCTGCGCTTCGGCCACCTGCCGATGATCCTGATCCCCGCCGGGCCGATGCCTTCGGGCATCGCCAACAAGGAGAAGCAGCGGGTCCGCCAGCTCTACGCGGAGGGCAAGGTCGGCCGGGACGAGCTGCTGGAATCCGAATCGGCCTCCTATCATGGGGCCGGCACCTGCACGTTCTACGGCACCGCCAATTCCAACCAAATGATGATGGACGTGATGGGCCTGCACATGCCCGGCGCCTCCTTCATCAATCCCGGCACGAAGCTGCGCCAGGCGGTGACCCGAGCCGCGGTGCATCGCCTGTCGGAGATCGGCGCTTCCGGCAACGATTACCGGCCGCTGGGCCAGTGCGTCGACGAGAAGGCGATCGTCAACGCCGTGGTCGGCCTCCTGGCCACCGGCGGCTCCACCAACCACGCCATCCACCTGCCGGCCATCGCGCGGGCGGCCGGCATCGTCCTCGACTGGGCGGATTTCGACCGGCTCTCGGCGGTGGTTCCACAGGTCGCCAAGGTCTACCCGAACGGCTCGGGCGACGTGAACCATTTCCACGCCGCCGGCGGGATGAGCTACGTCATCGCCAGCCTGATCGATGCTGGCCTGCTGCACGACGACATCCTGACGGTGGCGGGCACGCGGCTGCGCGACCATGCGCGCGATCCCAAGCTGATCGACGACGTGCTGGTGTTCGAGGACGCCCCCGCGGCGTCGCACGACGAGAGCATCCTGCGCGGCCCCGCCAACCCGTTCCAGCCGGATGGGGGCATGCGCCTCGTGAAGGGGAATCTCGGCCGGGCCACCTTCAAGACCAGCGCCGTCGAGCCGGCGCGCTGGACGATCCAGGCCCCGGCCCGGGTCTTCGACGATCAGGACGACGTGATGGCCGCGTTCAAGGCCGGGGAACTGGAGCGGGACGTGGTCGTGGTGGTCCGGTTCCAGGGGCCGAAGGCCAACGGCATGCCCGAACTCCACAAGCTGACGCCACAGCTCGGCGTGTTGCAGGATCGCGGGCACAAGGTGGCGCTGGTGACGGACGGGCGGATGTCGGGCGCCTCCGGCAAAGTGCCGGCGGCGATCCATCTCAGCCCCGAAGCCCTGGGCGGCGGCCCTCTCGCCCGGATCCGCGACGGCGACATCGTCCGGCTCAGCGCGGAGGACGGCACCCTGGAAGCCTTGGTGGATGCCGCCGAGTGGGAGGCGCGGAGCGAGGCGACGGCCCCCGCACCCGCCATGGGCACCGGGCGCGAGCTGTTCGCCTTCATGCGCCATGGGGCCGACGGGGCGGAGCAGGGCGCCTCGGCCATGCTGGCGGCCGCCGGACTTTGAGAATGTGTTCCCGCGCGATCGTCATCGACACCCCGTAAAGATCCGGATTTCCAGAGGGCCTGTGGTCCTCTGGCGGGGTTCGGGGCAGAGGCCCGGGATTCGCTAGACCATCGTCTCGAAAGGTGGTCTCCGGCTTCCGGGAAAAGACGATGCAAAATCAAGAACCTCGAGCATCATCTCGGATCCGGCTTCCGGGACGATGCCCTCGGCCCCGCCTTGCACCCGCAAAAGGTCCTGGACCTTTTGAAACCGCGGTTCCTGACGGGCGTCGCCTTCCGCCGGCGGGGGAGGGCGCCGTCGCGAACGATCCCGCCGTGATCCAGATGAGGACACGCCCCATGACAAGCATCGACGCGCTGATGCGCTCCGTTCCCGTCATCCCCGTCCTGGTGGTGGAGGAGGCCGGCCATGCCGAGACCATCGCGGAGGCCCTGGTGGCCGGCGGCCTCACCGCCCTCGAGGTCACCCTGCGCACCCCGGCGGCCCTCGACGTGATCCGCGCCATGTCACGGGTCGAGGGCGCGGTGGTGGGGGCCGGCACGGTGCTGAACCCCCGCGACCTCGATGCGGCGTTGGAGGCGGGCGCCCGCTTCATCGTGAGCCCGGGCCTCACCGATCCGCTGACCCGGGCCGCCCGCGACAGCGGCGTGCCTTATCTGCCGGGGATCACCAATGCCGCCGACATCATGCGCGGCCTGGATCACGGCCTCGACCGGTTCAAGTTCTTCCCGGCCGAGGCGGCCGGCGGCATCAAGGCCCTGAAGGCCCTGGCCGGACCGTTCGGGCAGGTCCGATTCTGCCCCACCGGCGGCATCTCGGAAGCCACCGCGCCGGATTGGCTCGCCCTAAAGCCGGTCCTGTGCGTCGGCGGTTCCTGGGTGGTACCGCCGGGCGTACCCCAGGCCGAGATCATCCGGCAATCCGCCCTGGCCGCGAGCCGGCTGCGAGCGGCCTGATCCCGCCTCGGCTTGATCGGAGCGGAGGCTGGATCAGGCCAGCTTGCGCGGCGTCTGAGCGAGATCGAACTCCGCCCCCCGAAGGGGGCGACAGGAGTTCGTACGAAGAAGCTTTTCGCAAGGATTCGGCCTGAGCCGGCAACGAGCATTTGCCTGGAACCTGAAAAGCAGTAGCTTTCCTCCCGAACACCGCATCGCCTTCGAAGACATGTCGGCTCGCTGAGATCACCGAAACGTCGTGCGCCGCACCAGGAACTCGCGCGTTCCAACCGGCGCATGGCACATCTCATGCGAAGACTTCCCCGACACGCCGTATGACGTTGCCGACGGTGATCCCGGGAGGACCGAGCGATGCAGTCCAGGCTCACCACTTACATTTTCGTCGGCATGCTGCTCGGGATCGCCGTCGGATACCTGTGCAACATCACCTGGCCGGACCCGCAGACCTCCAAGGAAATCTCCGGCTACATCGCCCTGGTGAGCGACGTGTTCCTGCGGCTGATCAAGATGATCATCGCGCCGCTGGTCTTCTCCACCCTGGTGGTCGGCATCGCCCATATGGGCGACACCGCCTCGGTGGGGCGCGTGGGCGGCAAGGCGATGCTGTGGTTCGTCGGCGCGTCCCTGTGCTCGCTGCTCCTCGGCCTCGTGATGGTCAACATCCTGCGCCCGGGCGACAACCTCAACCTGCCGCTGCCGGATGCCGGCGCCACCACCAACCTCAAGGCCGCCTCCCTCTCGCTGAAGGAGTTCGTCACCCACCTGGTGCCGAAGAGCCCGGTGGAGGCGATGGCCAACAACGAGATCCTGCAGATCGTGGTGTTCTCGATCTTCTTCGGCGTCGGCCTCGCGGCCCTGGGAGAGAAGGGCAAGCTGCTCGCCCAGGGCATCGAAGGCCTCGCCGACGTGATGCTGAAGATCACCGGCTACGTGATGGGCTTCGCCCCCGTCGCCGTCTTTGCCGCGATCGCAGCAACGATCACCACCCAAGGCATCGGCGTGCTGGTCACCTACGGCAAGTTCATGCTCGAATTCTACTTCAGTCTCGCGATGCTGTGGTGCCTGCTGGCCTTCGCCGGCTTCCTGCTGGTCGGCACCCAGATGCGGCGCTTGCTCGACCTCATCAAGGAACCGTTCCTGCTGGCCTTCTCCACCGCCTCCAGCGAGGCGGCCTACCCGAAGACCCTGTCGAACCTCGAGCGGTTCGGGGTGCCCAACAAGATCACCTCCTTCGTCCTTCCGATGGGGTATTCGTTCAATCTTGACGGCTCGATGATGTATTGCACCTTCGCGGTGATGTTCATCGCCCAGGCCTACAACATCCCGCTCACCCTCGGGCAGCAATTGACCATGCTGCTTCTGCTGATGGTGACCTCGAAGGGCATGGCCGGCGTGCCCCGCGCCTCGCTGGTGGTAATCTCGGCCACGCTCTCGACCTTCCACATCCCGGAGGCCGGCCTGCTGCTCATCATCGGCATCGACCAGTTCCTCGACATGGGGCGCTCGGCCACCAACGTGCTGGGCAACAGCGTCGCCACGGTGGCGGTGGCGAAATGGGAAGGGCAGCTTGCCCTCACAGACCAGCGCCTCGACCGGGATGTCAGCCCGATTCCGGCCGAGTAGAAACACCCGGGCAACAGGTTCAGGGAGGCGGGCATGCGCACAGGTGGCATCATCGCGGGCTGCCTCGGCGCCGTCGCCCTGACCCTCGCCGCGGCACCGGCCTCCGCCATCGAGGTGCTCACCGGCACGCTCAAGAAGGCCAGCGACACCGGTAGCCTCACGCTCGGCTACCGGGAGAGCGCCGTACCGTTCTCCTTCACGGATGCGACCGGACACCCCATCGGCTACGCCATGGACCTGTGCCTCGAAGTGGCCGACGCGGTCGCAAAGGAGATCGGTCGCCGCGACCTGACCCTCCGCTACGAGCCGATCCATCCGGAGGACCGGATCGCGGCGGTGACCTCGGGCCGAATCGACATCGAGTGCGGATCGAGCACGGCCAATGCCGAACGCCGCAAGGTCGTGGCCTTCTCCCCGGTGACCTATCTGAGCGCCACCAAGCTGCTGATCCGCCGCGGCGCTCCCGTCGCCTCCTATCGCGACCTCGGGGGCCGGACCGTCGCGGTGGTCGCCGGCACCACCAACGAGACCGTCCTGCGCGGGCTCGTCGCCCGCCTTAACATCCCGGCCACGATTCTCCCCGCCAAGGATTACGACGCGGCCTTCGCCATGCTCCGCGAGGGACGCGCCGATGCGCTGGGATCGGACGACGTGCTGCTCTACGGATTGATCGCGAAGGCGGGTCCGGAGGGGAATGCCTTCACGGTGCTGCCGGACAAGCTGTCCTTCGAACCCTACGGACTGATGTTCCGCAAGGACGACGCGCAATTCGCCGGCCTCGTCTCGGCCACTTTCGAACGGCTCGCCGAATCGCGGGAGCTGCGGTGGCTCTACGAACGCTGGTTCCTCAAGCGCCTGCCCAATGGCGAGCGCCTCAACATCTCGATGTCGGACGAACTGCGCACCAACTTCCAGGTGATCGGACTCCAGGAATGAAGCCCGTCGCGGCGCGCGATCCGTCTCACGGTCGGGACAAGCCGGGTTCGGCGGCCTCCGCCCATGCGTGGGGTTCCGATGCAGCGGGTGATTCGCGAGCGGGCGTTGCCGCACGTGCGACATGCATCGTCCGGACGATCCCCTGTCGCCATCGGACGGGGGTCGGACCGGTCTCGCCGCGCGCAGGTGGCCGCGGCGACGCCACGGGAATGACCCCGAAAGGACCGATGAAATAACAGGCATCGTCGCGGCACGGTGCCCGGTTAGCCCGGAAACCGTCTTCGATTCGTGCAAACCCGCCTTCGCGATGATCCCGATCGGCTCAGAATCGGAATGCATGATCTGGAAAGTTGCGTGGACGCCAAACACTTAGCCACCTGCGGAACGTTGCAAGGCCGCAACATCGTCCGGGAACGTCCCAACCGTTCACGATTCCGAGTTGCCCCGTGGAACCGGCTCGCACAGAGTGGTGGGGCGCTGGCACACCAGCGGCGCGACAGGACAACGTCCGGCGATCAACGCTCGGGCTTGACAATAAGAGTGACGCCAACGGGGCTTCGAGCCCTTTTGCAAGCAGTCGCTCATCCCTCGGGTCTCGAAGCTTTTGGAGATATCAATGAAGCTCTTGAAGAGCTCGCTTCTCGGCACCGCTGCTGGCTTCGCCGCAGTCGCCGGAGCACAGGCAGCCGACCTTCCGGTCAAGAAGGCCGTTCCGATCGAGTACGTCCGCGTCTGCTCCGCCTACGGCGCCGGCTTCTTCTACATCCCGGGCACCGACACCTGCATCCGTCTCTCCGGCCGCGCCCGCCTCGAGATCGGCTACCAGCCGACCTCGGCCCGCAGCTCGAACGGCTCGCAGGGCGACACCACCGGTTACCGCGGCCTCGCCCGCATCAACGTCGATGCCCGCACTCAGACGGCCTACGGCACCCTGCGCGCCTTCACCCGCCTCGAATTCGCCTCGCGCACCGGCGCCACCGGCGGCCTTCGCTCGGGCACCCAGGAGCGCATCGGCAACGCCTATAGCGCCACCGGCCAGGACCAGTTCGGCCGCGTCCAGCAATTCGTGAACACCGACAAGGCGTTCATCCAGTTCGCCGGCCTCACCGCCGGCCGCGCCTCGTCGTTCTTCGACTTCTACGCCCACGACTTCGAGTTCGCCGGCGCCACCGCGGGTTCGGACCTCCAGTCCACCAACCTGCTCGCCTACACCACGAAGCTCGGTGCCGACGGCTTCTCGGCGACGGTCTCGCTCGAAGATCCGTCCTTCCGCCGCAACACCATCTTCTCGCAGGAATACGTCAGTGGCGGTGCGACTGCGCTGAGCCGCGTCCTGATCTCGACCAGCGCTCTCGGCGTGCCGACCTTCTCCACGGTTGACGCCGTTCAGCGCAACCGCATGCCCGACTTCGTCGGCGTGCTGCGTTACGACGCCGCCTGGGGCTCCGCCCAGCTCTCCGCCGCCGTCAAGGAGCTGAACACCAGCAACGTCATCGGCTCGCCGCTGACCGTTGGCATCAACAACGGCTTCGCCGCCAACTTCGCCGGTGGCAATGCCGGCGCGTCGAGCGAATACGGCTGGGCCGTGCAAGGCGGCGTGAAGGTCAACCTGCCGTTCATCGCCCCGGGCGACACCCTGTACCTGCAGGGCGCTTACGGCGAGGGCGCGACACTCTACACCGGCTACTCCTCGTACAACGGCAGCTTCACCTCGCGCGCCAGCACCATCAACGGCGCCGCGTTCGACCCGTTCATGTCGGATGCCACCCTCAACCCGCTCACGGGCAAGATCGAGCTGTCCACCAGCTTCACGGCGGTGGCCTCGTTCCTGCACTACTGGTCGCCCGAGTGGCGCTCGGCGGTGTTCGGCAGCTACGGCGAGATGTCCTTCGCGCGCGGCGCTCGCGAAGCCAATGCCCTCGCCTACGCCGGCTCTGGGGTGGCGGGCAATGCGAACTCAGCCCTGTTCGTCGGCGCTCCTGGCAGCCGCTCCTTCGCCCTCAGCCCGACCCTGCGCGACACCTACCAGTTCGTCGCAGGCGCCAGCCTGATCTGGTCGCCGGTGAAGGATCTCGATATCGGCGTCGAAGGCTTCTACACCAAGGTCGGCCTGCAGCAGGGTCGCGTCGTCGACCAGTTCAACAACGGTGTCCTCACCGCTGCCCAGATCAACAACGGCGCCGCTGTGCGGACCGTCACCGCCGCGGACACCTACCAAGTCCGCATGCGCGTGCAGCGCGACTTCTAAGTCGCACGCGCCCTTCGGAACCCGTCAATTTGGCCCGGCTGCAAAGCCGGGCCTTTTTGCATGCGCACCACACCGAAGGCGTTGCCTGCCGTAGAATCAGGCGTGGGATTCAGACTTGCGTTATTTCGGGCACAGGATTTGCGTTTCAAATGTCCTGTGGCCGTCACGTCCGACGGTCAAAACACCGATTGCAGCGCTTTCGACCGCTGCTAAGTTGCGACACGTCCAGCGGCCGTCGGCCGGCGGCCGCCCCCCAGGAGCCAGCCTGCACATGCGTTTGAGTCAGATGAGATCCGCCGCTTCGTCGGCGGTCCTTGCCTTTGCACTGTCCGCACTCGCCCTCGGCGGCGCACAGGCGCAGGAGCTGACCGGCACCTTGAAGAAGATCAAGGAGACCGGACAGATCACGATCGGATATCGCGATGCGTCGGTGCCGTTCTCCTACCTCGACAACGACCAGAAGCCGATCGGCTATGCCTTTGAGATCTGTCAGAAGATCGCCGAGGCCGTGAAGACCAATCTCAAGCTCACCGCACTTGAGGTGAAGCTCAACCCGGTGACCTCGGCGACCCGCATTCCGCTCATCGCCAACGGCACCGTCGACCTCGAATGCGGCTCAACCACCAACAACGCCGACCGCCAGAAGCAGGTTGCCTTTACCAACACCCACTTCCTCACGGCGACGCGCTACGTGGCCAAGAAGTCGGCCAACCTGAAAACGATCGAGGATCTCAAGGGCAAGACCGTGGTCTCCACCTCGGGCACCACCAACATCCGCCAGATCAACGAGGCCAACACCGCCCGCAGCCTCGGCCTGACGATCCTGCCGGCCAAGGACCATGCCGAAGCCTTCCTGATGGTCGAGACCGGCCGCGCCGTCGCCTTCGTGATGGACGACGTCCTGCTCGCCTCCCTGGCGGCCAGCTCGAAGGAGCCGACGGCCTACGCGATCTCGACCGAAGCCCTGTCGAAGCCCGAGCCCTACGGCATCATGCTGCGCAAGGACGACGCCCCCTTCAAGGCGGTGGTCGATGAGGCGACGGCCAAGCTCTACAAGAGCCCCGAGGGCAAGGCGCTCTACGAGAAGTGGTTCACGAAACCGATCCCGCCGCGCGGCATCAACCTCCTGCTCCCGATGAGCGAGGCCATGGTGAAGACCTTCGCCAACCCGAGCGACAGCCCCGATCCGGCCGCCTACTGACAAGGTCTCGTGAAACGCCCGCCGGCACCGCTCCGATTCGCGCGGAAAACGGCACCGGTCGGGCGTTTCGTGGGATACCCTGAACCGTAACGCGCAGAACGACGCCCTCGGGAATTACGATCGGCCATGAATTACAACTGGAACTGGGGCGTCTTCTTCGAGCCATCTCCGGAAGGTGTCGGCACCTACGCCGACATGCTCCTGTCGGGGCTCGGATGGACGCTGGCGACGGCTTTCTGCTCGTGGATCATCGCGTTCTTCCTCGGCTCCCTCATCGGGGTGATGCGAACCCTGCCGAGCCCGGCCGCCCAAGCCGCCGGGACCAGCTACGTCGAGCTGTTCCGCAATATCCCATTGCTGGTTCAGATGTTCCTCTGGTTCTACGTGTTGCCGGAGGTGGTGCCGGTCGATCTCGGCAACTGGCTCAAGCAGCTCCCGAACGCGTCGTTCTACACCGCCGTCCTCTGTCTCGGCTTCTTCACCGCCTCCCGCGTCGCCGAGCAGGTGAGGGCCGGCATCCAATCGCTGCCCCGCGGGCAGCGAGCGGCCGCCACGGCGCTCGGCCTCAACACCGCGCAGACCTACCGCTACGTGCTGCTGCCGATCGCCTACCGGGTCATCCTTCCGCCCATGACCTCGGAATTCCTGAACAACCTCAAGAACACGTCGGTCGCCCTGACCATCGGCCTGCTCGAACTGACCGCCCGCGCGCGCTCGATGCAGGAATTCTCCTCCCAGGTCTTCGAGTCGTTCACGGCAGCGACGATCATCTACCTTCTCATCAGCCTCACCGTGGTGACGCTGGCCGGAATCCTCGAGCGCCGCGTCGCGGTGCCGGGCTCACGCTGACGCTGTTCGGGATCGATCGAATGTTCGGGGATTTCGACTACAAAGTCATCCTGGCCTCGCTGCCCTACCTGTTCGGAACGGGCATGGCGTTCACCGTGACGCTCACGGCCCTGGCCGCGTCCGGAGGGATCATTCTGGGGACGATCATCGCGATGATGCGTCTCTCGGGCGTCGCGTTCCTCGTGCCGATCGCCCGCATCTACGTCGATTTCATGCGCTCGCTGCCGCTGGTGCTGGTGATCTTCTGGTTCTACTTCCTGGTGCCGTATATCGGCCAATGGGTGACCGGGGCGTCGCGGCCGATTTCGGTGGGCGCCTTCACATCGGCGCTCATCACCTTCACGCTGTTCGAGGCGGCGTTCTTTTCCGAGATCATGCGGGCCGGCATCCAGTCGATTCCCCGCGGGCAGACCTCGGCGGCCCAGGCCCTCGGGCTGAACTATGCGCAGACCATGCGGACGGTCATCCTGCCCCAGGCCTTCCGCAACATGCTGCCGCTG
>JAKONB010000357.1 GCA_022702195.1 Beijerinckiaceae bacterium
CACGAGACCCGTTGGAGACACCGCGACGCGAGAACGGCCCCGGCGGAGACGCCGGAGCCCGAGGGACGCCGGGGAACCGGCAACAGTTACAGCGCAAACGAGGGTTCCGCGGCGTCCCGCGTCCCCGGTTTGGGTTTCTCTTGGGCCATGCCCCCGGCGCGAGAATCGCGCGCGGGGGTGAAGCCGCGTGGGCGTGCCTCCCCGGTATCCCGCGCGATCACCCCACCCGGCGCGGCATCCGGAACGGCAGCATCAGGCGCACCAGCGGGTTGCCGAACCGGATCAGCGACAGGCTCTCGTGGACCGGCCTCACCTGTTCCCCGCGCAGGGTCGCGGCGAGATGGGAGCGGGCGTAGAACGGCGTGTCCTCGAAGGTCCGCACCACCTGGGCCTCGGCATCGTCGCTCCGGGTGTGGCGGGGCATCCGCCACAAGCGGGTGGCGGGCAGGGCGGCATGGGGCGGTGGCGCGATCTCGCGCGGCGTTCCATCGGCGGCGAAGCACAGGGTCAGGTTCTGGCTGCTGCCGTCGCGGCGATGCACGTCGTACAGGATGGCGGCCCCGTCCCGCAGGTCCGCCCGGCACCAGGTCCAGTCCGTGAAGGCGGCCTCCAGCGCCGTGTCGCCGTGATTGGTGTCGAAATACGCGCTGCCGCGCCAGGACAGACCCGGCTCGGTGAGATCCACCTCCACCGGCGAGGACGGCGCCATCGGCCACCAGCGGTGCCGGCCGGCGGCGTCGAGGTGGTGCGGACCCGGCGTGAAGCCGGGAGGCCGCAGCCGCACGGTACCGCGCACCCGGCTGGGAATCGGAGCGGTGACCTCGTCGAGGCGGATGGTCAGGGTGGTCCCGTCCCAGTGGAGGCCGCTCGGGCCGATCCGGATGTGGTCCGAATCCCGCTCCAGGGCGGCGCGCCCGCGCTCGGTCATGCAGAAGCGGTTGGCGCGCTCGCCGTAGAGCACGACGTTGACGGCGCAATGGTTGAACGGATCGCGCGCCTGGTCCCACGCATAGTAGGGCGAGAACACGCTGCCGATGAAGGCGATGATGGTGAGGCCCTGGCGTCCGTCCGCGCTCAGGGCGTCGACGTACCACCAGACGTAGCCGTCGCGATCCACCCGCGTATCGAAGCGCGGGCGCGGCTCCTGTCGCGCAGCAGGCTGTCCGCCGCGATCCGCCCCGATTGCGCCGCCATCGGCACCCCCGGACCCGGATGGACGCTCCCCCCCGCGAGGTAGAGCCCCGGGATCGTCGTGCGGGCACCCGGCCGCTTGAACGAGGCCATCCAGCCGTGCGAGGCCCGGCCGTAGAGCGCCCCCGCCGAGCCCGGGAACAGGCGCGCGAATTCGGCCGGCTGCGTCGTCACCGGCGTCGCTTCGTCCGTGAGAATCAGGCCGCGCGCCGTGAGGCACCGCCGCATCGTGGTCACGCATGTCTCGATCTCCGGGGGGCTGAAGGGCCGGGCGGGGGCGTTGACGAGGCAGAGCAGGCGCTCGGGCCGCCCCGTCGGGACGGTCGCGTCGCTCCGGTCCTGGGCGCAGACGTAGATCGTGGGGCCGTCGGGCAGCCGGCCGTCCCGGATCTGCGCGAACTCGGCGGCGTAGTCGTCGGAGAAGAAGACGGTGTGGCGGGCCAGCGGAAAGCCCTCCGCCCGCGCCTTCAGGCAGAGGGTCACCGCCGAGAGGGAGCGGTCGGCGGGCGGGACGGTGTCGGCGGCGCGGGCGGCGGCGCGGCCGAGCAGGCCATCGGCCAGGGCCGCCACGTCGGCGTTGCAGATCACCGCGTCGGCCGGCACCCGCTCGCCGTCGGCCAGATCGACCCCGACCACGCGTCCGCCCGACACGGCGATCCCCCGCGCCGGCGTGCCGTAGCGGAACCGTGCGCCTTTCGTCGCCGCCAGATCGGCGACCGCGCCGGCCAGCCGGCTCAGGCCGCCCGTCACGTGCCAGACCCCCTCGCTCTCCACATGCGCCACCAGCATGAGGGTGGCGGGCGCGGCGAAGGGCGACGTGCCGCAATAGGTGGCGTAGCGGCCGAAGAGCTGGCGCAGGCGCGGGTCGGCGAAATACGTGCCCAGCGCGCTCCACAGGGTGGTGAAGGGCTGGATCCGCCAGAGGTCGCCGAGCCCCGACAGGCCGGCGTGCCGGGTGAGGTCGAGGGGGCTGGGACGTTCGCCGCGAATGAACGGCCCTTCCAGGGTGGCGTAGACCTGTGCCGCGCGGGCGCGGAACCGACGATACCCGTCCCGCTCGCGCGGCCCCGCGAAGGCGGCGATCGCATCCTCCGACGCCGCCGGATCGGCGAAGAGGTCGAGCTGCTCGCCCGGTCCCCAGGCATGCCGCGCCAGGATCGAAGCCGGCTCCAACCCCACACGGGCGGCCAGATCCGCCCCGCATTCCGAAAAAATCTCCTCGAAGACCCAGCGCATGGTGAAGACGGTGGGACCCGCCTCCACGGAACTGTCGCCCACGGGGACGCGGCGCATCTTGCCGCCGGGATGCGCGGCCTGCTCCAGAACCGTCACGTCGAGCCCCGCATGGACGAGCCGCAGGGCGGCGACGAGGCCGCCGATCCCGGCGCCGATG
>JAKONB010000369.1 GCA_022702195.1 Beijerinckiaceae bacterium
TGAACTCGTACATGCGCTGCTTGCGCAGCGTCACCTTGCAGCCGATCGGCATGCCCTCGCGGACCTTGAAGGTCGCGATGGCCTTGCGGGCCTTGGTGATGACCGGCTTCTGGCCGGCGATGAGGGCCAGGTCGCCGGCGGCGATGGAGGCCTTCTTTGAATCGGCGGTGGACTCGCCGACGCCCATGTTGATCACGATCTTCTCGATGACCGGAACCTGCATGGGGTTCTTGTAGCCGAACTCCTCGATCAGCTTCTGGCGCACCACCTCGTCGTAGTGCTTGCGCAGGCGCGGGACGTACCCGTCAACGTTCTTCTCAGCCATCGATCAGATCCCCCGAGCGCTTGGCGAACCGAACTTTGCGGCCGTCCTCGAGAATACGGAACCCAACGCGGGTCGGCTGGCCATCCTTGGGATCGGCAACCGCGAGGTTGGACAGGTGAATCGCAGCTTCCTTGGAGACGATGCCGCCTTCCTGGTTCTGCGTCTGCTTCTGGTGCTTCTTCACCAGGTTGATGCCGCGAACGAACGCGCGATCTTCCTTGGGGAGCACCTGAATGACTTCGCCGGAGCGACCCTTGTCGCGACCGGTGAGAATGACGACCGTGTCGCCTTTCTTGACCTTAGCGGCCATCACAGCACCTCCGGCGCGAGCGAGATGATCTTCATGTGGTTGCGGGCGCGGAGCTCGCGCGGCACGGGTCCGAAGATACGGGTGCCGATCGGCTCCTTCTGATTGTTGATCAGAACGGCCGCGTTCTTGTCGAAGCGAATCACCGAGCCATCGGCCCGCTTCACTTCCTTGGCCGTCCGGACGACGACCGCCTTCATGACGTCGCCCTTCTTCACGCGCCCGCGGGGAATCGCTTCCTTGACCGAGACCACGATGATGTCGCCGACGCCGGCGTACTTGCGCTTCGACCCGCCCAGAACCTTGATGCACATCACACGGCGCGCACCAGAGTTGTCGGCGACGTCCAGATTCGTCTGCATCTGGATCACGGCAGTGACCTTTCCTTGTTTCAGACGGGTTTCCGCACGCGGACGGTATTGCCCGGCGGACGACGCCTGATGGGGATCTGATGTCCCCGGCTCATGTAAAGCACCGCGCAATCGGTGTTTGACACACCGGCGCGGCCGCCGCGTACGAAGGGTGCAAGCACCCGTCTCGAATGTCGCGAAGGCATGCCCACTACTATAGGGGGCGCATCGACGCAAGGGATAAAACCGTCATGCGGACCGGCCGCAGGGCGTCGCCGACCCTCACGGGAGGGGGGCTGTCGAGACCCGATGATCGCAACGCGCGTTGCAGGCGGCGTTGCGCGTTGCAGCGGCGGCCCGGCGGCGAATCGGTTGTCCCGCGCCCCCTCTCCTGCCATATCCTCGCGCCATGGCCGAACCATCCTATCCCCGCTGGAGCCCCGCCGAACTCGTCGCCGAACTGCGCGAGGCGGCCGAGGAGATCGCCCCCGAGCTCAACGGCATCCGCGCCGAAGAGACCCTTGAGGGCGAATCGGCCCAGATGATCGAGGAGATGGAAGAGGCGCTCAGGCGCATTGCCGCCGGCGCGCCGCGTCCGCAGGAGATCGCCCGCGCCGCCCTGGCGGCCCAGACCCCGCGTAAGGCAATCGGCAAACCCATCGGCAGATCAATCGGAAAGCCGAAGCCGGCGCCGCGCAATCCGGTCAAGCCGCGCCGCTGAGGGGCGCTGAGGTCGGCCCCGCCCTCCCCGTGTCGTCCAGGGCCGGTGGGCAAGCGTCGCGGGTGCGAAGGTCTGCCCCGGGGCCGATCGCGGACGGCATGAGCGTATCGGAGACCGATCCCCGTCGGACCAGGGCTGCGCAGCCGAGGCGGGAGCATCGGACGCACCACCGCCCGCTGCGCCCACCCATCCTCCGCACAAACGAAAACGGGCGCAGAATCCTGCGCCCGTTTTTGCGTGTTCCCGATGGACGATTCAGGCTTCGGCGGAAGCCTCGGCGGCAGCGCCGCCCTCGACCAGTTTCCAGGTCTTGGTCTTCGAGAACGGACGACACTCCTCGATGGAGACGATCTGACCGATCTTCGCCACGTTGGCTTCGTCGTGGGCGTGGTAGTTCTTCGAGCGACGGACGGTCTTCTTCATCACCGGGTGGGTGAAGCGACGCTCCACCTTGACGACGATGGTCTTCTCGCCCTTGTCGCTGACGACGACGCCCTGCAATACGCGCTTCGGCATGGTGGTACTCCTCAGGCCTGCGCGGACTTCAGCGTCTTCTGACGCTGGAGCGTGCGAACGCGGGCGATATCGCGGCGGACTTCGCGGACCCGCGCGACGTTCTCGAGCTGGCCGGTGGCGCCCTGGAAGCGCAGGTTGAACTGCTCCTTCTTCAGGTTCAGCAGCTCATCGTTCAGCTGATCGGGCGACAGGGCGGCCAGATCCGACTGTCTTTGCGACGACTTCATGATCCCCTCCTCCCTTAGTCAGCGATGCGCTGAACGACGCGCGTGCGGATCGGGAGTTTGGCTGCGCCGAGGCGCAGGGCCTCCTTCGCAACGTCCTCGGCCACGCCGTCGACTTCGAACATGATACGTCCGGGATGCACGCGGGCAGCCCAGAACTCGGGTGCACCCTTACCGGAGCCCATGCGGACTTCGGTGGGCTTGGCGGTGACCGGAACGTCCGGGAAGATCCGGATCCAGACACGGCCCTGGCGCTTCATCTCGCGGGTGATCGCGCGGCGGGCCGCCTCGATCT
>JAKONB010000391.1 GCA_022702195.1 Beijerinckiaceae bacterium
ACGCCCTTCGAGAGCAGGCCGCCGGGGGGCTCCACCAGGGTAGCCTTCAGCTCCAGGGTCTCGCCTTTGGGCACGAACAGGAGCCGGGCGGCGAAATTCCCCGCCGCGTCGAGGCGGCGGACCTTGAGGTCGAGGTCGAGCCCTTCGGAAGGCGCCCCGAGCTTGGCCCGGCCATCGGCGGCCAGCCGCGCCGTCTGTCCCGCCAGCGCTTCACCGAGCACGAGTTCGGCGAGGGTGAACGCCTTCACCTCCACCTTCACCGGCAGGTCCGGCAGCAGCGAGCCGTCCGGCTCGGGCGTGGCCGAGACGGGAGCGGGCACGGGGCGGCGCAAAACCTCGAGCTGCCCGACCTCCAGGCTGTCGATCTCGAGGCGGCCGGACAGGAGGGCGAGGCGCCGCCAGACCAGGCGGGCCTTGTCGAGTTTCAGCCAGACGCCGTTGGCGTCGCTGATCGCCACGTTGCGGATGGTGGCGTCCGACGACAGGGCGCCGTCCACTGCCCCGATCGCGACCCGCGAGCCGGGGGTGGACAGGACCTTCGAGAGCAGGCCGCCGAGGACGGATTTTTCGGATTCGTCGGCATGCGTGACCATGGCGGGCCCGAGAAGCAGAACCGCGAGGAGAATCGCCACGCTTGCGCCCACTCTCCCTCCCCCCTCTGCGGAGGAGGGGGCCGGCGAAGCCGACGGGCCGGGACGCAGTCCCGCAAGCGGGGGCGACCTCTCTGGATACGTCGCTTCTCTCATGCGGAACGTCGTCCCGGCCCGAACCGCTTCGCGGGTCCCCTTCTCCCGCAGAGGAGAGAGGGAGAAACGGCGCGACGCCGCTGCTGGAGAAAAAAAACCCATCAGAACGATTGCCCCAGGCTGATATACAGGGCCACGGGGCGCTCGCGGTTGCCCTTGATGCGGTCCAGGGGAAAGGCGACGTCGACCCGGATCGGGCCGATGCCGGTGTAGTAGCGCAGGCCGAGTCCGGCGGCGTAGCGGATCCGCTCCTCGAAATCGGGCAGGCTCGACGCGAAGGCGGTTCCGGCATCGAAGAACGGCACCACGCCGATCGTATCGGTGACCTTGATGCGCGCCTCGAACGAGGCTTCGAGCAGGCTGCGGCCGCCGATCGGCAGATTGAACGGTCCGCGCGGACCCAGGGTGCGGTAGGGGAAGCCGCGCACCGATCCGCCGCCGCCGGCGAAGAACCGGATGTTGGCGGGGATCTCGTCGAGGCTGGCGCCGGAGATCGAGCCGAATCCGATGCGCCCGGCGAGAATGTAGCGGGCCTCGTCGTCGAGGGCATAATAGGTCGAGCCCTGCGCCTTGGCGACGAAGATCGACGGATCGGAGCCGAGGAAGCCCGCATAGGGCATCGCCGAGGCGATGACCCGGAAACCCTTGGTGGGATCGAGCAGGTTGTCGGTGGAATCGTAGGAAACCGAGACCGGAACCCCCACCAGGCGGTAATCGATCTTGCCAAGCGCGTCCTGCGAGCGGCCCGCCTGCCCGTCGATGCCGATCTGGGCGAAGAAGGTGTCGGAGAAGCGGTGACGGATCGCCACCGTGCCTCCGGCGGCGTCGCTGACATAGGATTGCTGCGCCTCGCGCCCGGCGAAGAGGTTGGCCACGAGGTCGTTGCGGGTGCCCCACAGGGCCGGCTTCACGAAAGTGGCCGCGAGGCGTCCGCCGAGGCCGTTCGAATCGATGCCGGCGAGCTTGCGCTGGGTCGCGTAGAGGTCGTTGCCCAGATAGTAGATGTCGGCATCGAGCCGCAGCGTTTCGCCACCGCCGAACAGGTTGCGGTTGGCGTAATAAGCGCGGATGCCGGGTCCATCGACGGTGGAGAACCGCGCCGAAACGCCGATCAGGTTGCGATCCCGCTCCGTGACGTCGACGAAGATCGGCAGGTTGCCGCTGGGATCGAGGGTCTCGCCCTCGCGCACCCGGATGGAGCCGAGCGCCTCCACCTTGGCCACCGAGCGGCGGATCTCCGCCACCGCCTGGGGCGAGTACGGGTCGCCCGGCTCGGCGTAGATGAAGGAGCGCACCACCGCCGGATCGATGCCCGTGGTTCCACGGACCGCGACTTCGCCGATCCCGGCGATCGGCCCCGGATCGACCGTGAAGGTCACGTCCATCACGTGGGAGGCGTCGTCCACCACCGGATCGCGCGACACGGCCTTGGCGAAGGGATGGCCGAGGGCGCGGAAGCGGTCGACGATCCTGGCCTCGCGGGCCAGCACCATGGCCGAGCGGGCGGGTACGTCTGCATCGACGCGGGTGAAGCGCTCCGGCAGCACGTCGTCGGGGAAGGGCAATCCGCGCGGATCGCGCACCGCGACCCGGCGCAACGTATAGAGCGGCCCGGGCTCGATCACGATTTTCACGGGCACCAGGGCACGGGCGCGCGAGCCCTCGGCGGCCCGCGCGGCGGCGGCGACCGAACGCTCGCCGGCCAGGGTCACCCCATCGATCCGGATCGCCACGGTGCCTTGATAGAAACCGTAGCCGGAGAGGACGTCGACCAGCCGGCGCTGATCGGCCTCGGCCCGGCGCACGAGCCCCTCGCCGTCGGGGGGGGCGTCCTGGCGCAGGCGGTAAAGCGTCGCGGTGTCCTGCAACGCGCGCAGAACATCCTCGTCGTCGATCCCCTGAAACTTGACGCTGTAGGGGATCGCGCTCGCGCTCGGGGCCGGCGGCTCCTCCTCGGACCCGAACAAGCCGAACAAGTCGAACGCCGCCGCTGGACGCGGCAACCCGAGGTCGCCGACAAGCCCCACGGCGAGCGGCATGGCAGCCTGAACCAGTACCCGGCCGATGCCCGGGCGCTGTCGCAACCGCAACGCTCTCAAGAACGCCACGCGGACCGCGCCGAACCCCACGGCGTCCGCGTACGCCGCTTCCTTGCCTCGCTCTCCGTCATCCCGCCCCCGCTTCGATGCCGGCCCCATGTTTCGTGCGGACCGGTGTCCGCCGGGTTAAAGCTCAACAGCCCTCGAAGCCATCTTGCTCGCCGTCTGTATGGGCCGAAACCCTAGCCGCCGGCTCCCGCCAGGACAACCTCGGACCCGGGCAGCGCAGGGAATCCGCTCTCTATGGCGCACCTTGATTTCCCACCGGGTTGCATGGCCCGATCCGAAACGCGCACACGGCGTGGAACCGGAATCACGCCTCGCGTCTTGTCTGTGCGACGTAGGCTCTTTGCAGTTTTCAACCATCGATTTATGGCCGGTTTCATCCGGGTCGCGCACCCGCCAGACCACTCATCGTGTCGTCGGGCGCCGCTTCGATCCAATCCCATTTCGACGATCCTGCGCCACCGGTCCGCACGCCATGCGACCGGGTCCGCCAGCCAAGACATCTCTACAAGGAGGAGACACCATGAGCACGGGAACCGTGAAATGGTTCAACGAGACCAAAGGTTACGGCTTCATTCAGCCGGATGACGGTGGCAAGGACGTGTTCGTCCATATCTCGGCCGTGGAACGGGCCGGCCTGCGCAATCTGATCGAAGGCCAGAA
>JAKONB010000397.1 GCA_022702195.1 Beijerinckiaceae bacterium
AGAACGGCATCCTCACCGCCACCGGCAACGTGCTCGCCAACGACACCGACCCCGAGAACAACCCGCTCACCGTCACGGCGGTGAATGGGCTCGCCGCGGCGGTGGGCGCGAAGCTCCTCGGCACCTACGGGTCCCTCACCCTCGGGGCGAACGGCCAATACACCTACGCGCTGGCCAACACCCAGGCCAATGTCCAGGCCCTCACCGCCGGCCAGATCGTGACCGACGTGTTCCGCACCACCGTATCGGACGGGTTCAGCCACACCACATCCGTCACCGCCACCAACCTGCTGGCGCAATCGGAGGCCTTCGACAGCTGGGCCTCCTTCACCGCGACCGGCACCGCCCCGGTGGTGGCCGCCAATGTCGGCGCCAATCCGGTGGGGAGCGGCAGCACCGTCGACCGAGTCACGCTCACCGGCGCGAGCAGCGGCCTCTACGTGGCGCAGGCCTTCTCGGGCCAGAACACCTTCAGCGTCTGGGCCAAGCTGGTCAGCGGCGACGGCCATTTCAGCTTCAACTATTATGACGGCGGCACCGATCACCTGCAGACGGCCGCCGCCACCAGCACCTGGCAGAAATACACCTTCACCTTCACGGGCAACGGCTCCGCGGCCGGCAACATCGCCCTGCTGCACAGCGACAGCCAGCCCGGCACGGGGGTGTTCGAGTTCTTCGGGGCGCAGGTCAATGCCGGCGCCACGGCGGGTCCGTACTTCGCCACCACCGGCACCGCCGGCTCGGGCACCGTCCAGGTTCCGACGGTGGCGAGCGCCGACCTGACGGTCTCGATCACCGGGGCGGACAATCCGGCCGCCCCGCCCCTCTCCTTTGCGGGGAGCACCACCGGCGTCGTGGTGAACCTCGCCACCGACACCTGGAGCAACCCGCTCAAGATCATGCCGCTGGGCGATTCCATCACCTACGGCTGGCGCCAGAGCGACTTCTCCGTGACCGACGGCCTCGCCAACGGCTACCGCGCGCCGCTCTGGTACGACTTCGTCAACAGGAACGCCCTGGTCGATCTGGTGGGATCACAGAATACCGGCTCGGGCTTCTCGCTCGACCAGGATCATGCGGGGTTTCCGGGCTACAGGACCGACCAGATCGCGGCCCTGCTCCCGAACCTGATGGCCACCCAGCATCCCGATGCGGTGCTGCTGCTGGCGGGCATCAACGACATCTTCCAGCAGGGGAATGCCGCCACGGCCAACGTGAAGGCCAACGTGCAATCCATGCTGTCGACGATCTACACGAGCAACCCGAATGCCACCGTCTACGTCGCCGAGTTGCTGGTGAATCCCACGATCGACCAAACCATCGTCGACAACACCAATGCGGCGTTGCTGTCGGTGGTCCAGCAATCGAAGGCCGCCGGGCACAAGACCGTCTGGGTCGATACCAGCACGATCACGCCGTCCGATCTCTATGACGGCACGCATCCCACCGAGGCCGGCTACGCCAAGCTCGGCGACCTCTATTACAACGCGATCCTGGCCAATCAGCCCCTCGTCGCCGGGACGCCGGGGGGCACCAACCACGCCATCAACGCCAACACGGTGGCGGTGACCGGCAGCCAGGCCAACGACCTGCTGGTGGGCGATTCCCGCGCCAATTTCCTCTCGGGCGGCGCCGGCAACGACCGTCTCGTGGGGGCCGGCGGCGACGACGTGCTGACCGGCGGCGCGGGCCAGGACCAGTTCGTGTTCTCGAAGCTCGCCGGCAACACCATCATCACCGATTTCTCGCAGGCCGAGCACGACGTGCTGGTGCTTCAGCAGATTCCCGGGCTGACCTCCTTCGCGCTCGTGGCCCCGCACATCACCGAGGGGGTCGGGCAGACGGTGATCGACCTCTCCACCACGGGCGTGAAGGAGACCATCACGCTCGCCGGCTTCACCGGCCACCTCCTGGCCAGTGATTTTCTCTTCGCATGAGGGTGGGATTCGCCCGTCCGCGCGCTGGTCCGTCGCCGCGCCGCCCCTGGCGCGCGCGACGGCGCCCCGGATTCGGATGGGTGATTCGCAGCATCATCGCCGACATCCCGAAGATCCCTGACCTCCTGACGGCCCCAGCATGACGCAGCCCCTCTCCGTATCGCCGGTCACGCCACCGCTCGGGGCTCCGCTCGCGCGATGGCGCCGTCGAATCACCGCATCGGCGGCCTCCGCCCCCGAGATGACGGCGTTCGTCGCGGCATCGATGGCCTTGGCCCTGCTGGTCGGTCTCGGCCTTCTGCTGCGCCTCGGGGGATCGAGCGCCGGCGCGTCCTACAGCTGGTTCCTGACCATGGAGGCCAGCTACGATTCCTGGGGGCCGATGATCGCGGCCTACGCCCATGCCAAGGAACAGAGCGGCAACCTCTACGACGTTTTTTTCGTCGATCACGTCAAATATCAGTACCCCCCGGCCGCCCTCGGCGTGATCTGGGGCCTCGACGCCCTGCGAATCACCGGGGTCGCGAATCAGGTGAAAGTCCTGAATCAGGTGACGTGGCTGTTCGTCCTCCTCACGGTGCCGTTCGCGTTCGGCATCGCCTGGAAGGAAAGCCGTCCCAATCCGCGCCTCGGCCAAACGGCCGAACGGTGGCGCCTCGCGGCCTGTCTCGTCGTCGGGCTCGCCACCCTGGCCTATTGGCCCGTGATGATGGCGTGGAAGATGGGGCAGATCCAGGCCGTCCTGAACGCGCTCTTCGTCATGGCGCTGTGTCTCTGGATCGCCGAGCGACGCTTTCTCGCCGGCATCGCCATCGGCCTGATCTGCATCATCAAACCCCAGTTCCTGCTGTTCATGGTCTGGGGCCTGCTGGTCGACCGGCGGTTTCTCTACGGCCAGATGCTGGTGGCCGCCGTGAGCCTCGGGCTCTCGCTGCTCGTCTTCGGGTTCGCCGCGCATCTCGGCTACCTGTCGATGCTGAGTTTCATCTCGGCGCACGGCGAGAGCTACGTGCTCAACCAATCCGTGAACGGATTCCTCAACCGCCTCGTCTTTCCGGAGACCGCCTGGGTCGACCGCGGCCGGATCTGGCCGGACGGTTCGGATTTCCCGGATTACGACGTGCGCGTCTATGCGGGGTCGCTGCTCACCTCGCTGGCGGCGCTCGGCACCGCCTTCTGGTTCACCTGGAGGCGTGGCGCGACGACGATGACCTTCTGCTTTTCGGCGCTCGCCATGACCATGGCGTCCCCCGTCGCCTGGGATCACCATTACGGGATCCTGATCGGCATCTTCGCGGCGGCCTTCGGAGCGCTGATCCGCCTCGGTCTGGCCGATCCGCGCGGCAAGGTCCTCGGGCTCGCCCTGCTGGTCTGCTTCATCGGGACCGGGGTGCGGTGGATACCCCGCATGGCTGGCCACCCGATCGTCGAGAACCTGCTGCTGTCACACCTTCTGATCGCGGCTTTGGGAACGCTCGTGCTGCTCTGGCGCGTGCAAGTCTTCGCGGACGCGACCGCGTCGTCGGTGCGAGACGCACCCGCGCGACGGATGGGCGATCTCCAGGCTGCGTGAGAATCGGGTGCCGAGCGGTTCGATCCTCACCCTGCGACCCGCGACAACGCTCCGGCGGACGGAATCCCCCCGCCGGAGTCGATCCGTTACGTTGGCGGCGAGGCCTGGCTCAGGCCCAGAGGAAGTCGTTCGTCAGATGGGCCATCGGGGTCTGACCGGTCACCTGGGTGACGTCGATGGTGCCCTGGTGGGCCTCGTCCTCGTACCCGCCGCCATAGATGATGTTGGCGGGGTTGGCGGGGTTCTGGTACGAGGAATGGGTGACCACGGTGGTGTCGCTGAGGCCCCAGATCAGGGCGTTCGACAGCGGAAGCTCGCCGCGCCCCTGGTCCGTCGCGATGTTGTCGAAGGACCGCGTGAAGTCGAACGTGTTGTTCGATCCGTAATCCGCGAAGGCGCCGTTGCCCATGTGGATCGCGTCGATGTGGCTGGCGAGGCCGTTGTTCGAGTTCTCGAAGATGACGCCCTGACCGCTCGCCGAGTTGTTGCCGTCGATCACCCCGTTCGAGACCGTGACGTTGTTGCTCTCGTAGACGGAGATGTTGTCTTCGGTAAACGCGATCTTCGGGTCGTTGTGCACGTAGAAGTTCGTCAGGGTGCTGTTGTCCGACTTGTCGAACTGGACCAATTGTCCGCGCGGCATCGGCCCGCGCATGTCGTAGCCCTCGATGCCCTCGAGCGTGGTGCCGGGGGAGTTGAGGACGTAGATGCCCGTCGAGGCGTCGTGGATCGTCGCGCCCGAGACGTTGAGGGACTGCGCCCCGACCGCCTGGATCCCATAATGCTCGGCATTCAGTTCGGCGCCCGCCGCCGGAGCGCCGGCATTGAAGATCTCGACGTTCTTGATCGTGTCGTTGGCGCCGGTGACCAGGATGCCCATCCCCTCGGCGGCGCCACCCGCCCCGTTATAGTGGATGCGGACATCCTCCACGGTGACGTTGTTGGCCTCGATCGTCAGGGCGGTGCCGCTGTCGACGTAGATATCGAGGTTCTTGAGAACCTCGCCATCGTGGGCGACGACGGGTCCGTCATGCCGCGTCAGCGAAATGGCCTCGCCCGGCGTCGCGGCGACCGGCGTGGTGATGACCGGCGTCGCGACCGGGCTGGGCGTGTCCACGACCACGGGTGTGGAGGTCGTGGGCGTCGTCACCGGCGCGGTGACCACCGGCTGGCTGCCGCCCTCATCGCTGGGATCGGTGACGATGGGCGTGCTTGCAACGGGTTCGCTCGCGTCGACGGGGGATGCCCAGTGCGAATGGGAGTGTGCGTGATTCGACGCGTAATGGGAATGCCGCATCCATTTTCCTTCGGTTTCGACCCGGCTTTGTCAAAGCGCGAGATTGCTGTGCCCGCCATGCGCGAAGCATAGCGAGCGTCCATTCACGCGAGTGCGTGAATTCGCTTCGGGCCTCATGACATTGAGCGGCCACGGTATGGTTTCGGCACGATGGGCGATAAATCCGGATATAAGATTATATCCCACCCGACTTTACTGTCGTACCGACCCGGAGATATGTACTCGTCTGTACAAATCTATCTGCCAAGACACTCATTTGCTTGACTGTGGGGCCATGCAAATAGATCAATCGTGTCAGAAATGTGGCTTGGCAGTATTGGGAGACACGGGTTCACGGCGCTTCGAATACGCCGCCGGGGCATCCGTTGGGGCCTGAAAACCCGTCCTTTCGGCCGGACCGAGCCGCCCGAGGCGGCGTCTTTCTCGGCGCCCGTCGCCCCCTCCTTATCGGGATTCTAAGATGGAAATGCCGGCGATCGCCGATATCTCCACGCCTGTCGGGGCGCCAAGCTCCGCCAGCCGGCACACGCCCATCCGGGCCGCGCGGCCGCAGCGATGAGGGTGCGGGAGAAACACGCTTTGTCTGATCCCGTACTGTGCTTCAACTTGGTCCGACGCGAGACAAACCCATCGGACGTCCGGACCGTGTTGTTGACCGACCCAAACGACGACGCCGAAGGGCGCGAAGCCCTTCGGCGGAGTTCGGGGGGAGCCCCGGAGAGCCCCGGAGCTCAGACGAACTCAGGCTGATCCCATCGGAAGGGCGGAGTTCGTCTGATCCATCAGGGATGAAACAGGATGTTGTCCGGGCGCGCCTCACAACATGCCGAGTAAGACGGCCAGGACAACACGTTCATCGGCATTCGCCCGATGACGCAGCGGTGACCGGGATCAGGGGGCGATCATCGCTTCGATGCGATCGCAGGCCAGAGCGACGCCGTCTTCCCGCGACAGGCGCATCCGCGCATTCTGGCACCTTCGGTGGATCTCGGGCGATGCGAGCAGCCGATCGAGAAGGCGCGCGGCGCGCGCCGGCGTGAAGCGGCGGCGGCTCAGGGTGGCGCCGAGGCCGAGCCGTCGCACCCGGTCGCCCTCGTCGAAATGGTCGAAGGCCACCGGCACGATGAGCTGCGGGATCCCGGCGGCGAGCGCCTGCGCCACGGTGCCGATGCCGCCATGGTGGATCAGGGCCACGCTGTTCGGCAGGAGCGCGCTCAAGGGAGCGTAGGGGACGTGGATCAGGCCCACGGGCAGATCGGGCGGAACTTGCCCGGCCTGCGGAGCGATCAGGACGCCGCGTCGCCCCATGCGCCCACACAGGGCGATCGCCGTCTCGAAGAAGCGCCGCCCCTGTCGCATCGCCGACCCGTAAGTGAAGACCAGCGGCGGCGGACCCTCGGACAGGAAGACGGCCAGATCGGGACTCAGCGTCGCCCGATCGCCGAGACGGTCCACCAGGGGAAAACCCGTCTGCACCGCCTGGGGCAGCCAGTCCGCCTGAGGGGCGGCGAACCAGGCGGGAAACATCAGGAGCACGCCCGACGGGCTGTTCCACCAATGGCGGAGCCGCCGCACCGGATTCAACGCGAGACGGGCGCGCAGCGCGTTCAGGCGCGGCAGGGTGGCGGGTCCGATCACGTAGCGATCCGCTCCGCGCCCGAGCCAGTGCCGGACCCAAGAGGGGGCCAGCCGGGCAAAGCCGAGGCCGGGCAGGATCGGGGCCGCGCGCCGGCTTTCCACGAGGAGCGGCATGGCATGCACCGTGACGACGGGAAGGCCGAGTTTGTCCTGCGCCACCCGGGCGCCGAGGCTGAGGCTGGAGGCCACCACCAGCGTCTCACGCTTCAGCGCATGCCGCTGCGCGATCCATTCGTACGTTTGCTCGGTGAGATCCGCGATCTGGGAGAACAGGGTGAACACGCCCCGCGTCGGATGCCAGAGATCGGGCGCGCCCACGGTCCGGTCGAAATCGCCTTCGGTGCCAAGGCCATGGAACGGTACGCCCGCCCGGGCCGCGAGGGGCGCGAAGGGGGCCGGGGCCGCGAGAACCGCGCGATGCCCCCGTCGGATGAGCTCCGCCCCGAGGGCAAGGATCGGCAGGACATCCCCATGGGAGCCGACGGCAACGAGCTGGATTTCCATGCGGA
>JAKONB010000403.1 GCA_022702195.1 Beijerinckiaceae bacterium
CGGCCGGTGCCCTGTCGTCCCGCGCCGCGTTCTGCTCCCGCGGACGATAGGTCAGGTACCAAGCCAGCGAGATGAACAGCACCCCGCCGACGAAGTTCCCGAGCGTGACCGGGATCTGGTTCCAGACCCACCATTGCTCGAACGAGACCGGCGCGCCGAGCATCATGCCGGCCGGGATCATGAACATGTTCACCACCGCGTGCTCGAAGCCCTGCGCGAAGAACAGGAAAATCGGCAGCCACGCGCCGAGGATCTTGCCGAAGGTGGAGGTCGACATCATCGACATCGTCACCCCGAGGCAGACCATCCAGTTGCACAGCATCGCCTTGACGAAGCAGGTGAGCATGCCGGCGCCGCCGAGGGTCTCGTAGGCCACCGTCTTGGCCAGAGTGAGGTCGATGATCTTCTGCGCCACCCCCGCCGGGGGCGTGTGCCAGGCATTGGTGAGGGCGATGACCAGGAGCAGGGCGTAGAGCACGCTGCCCAGGAGATTGCCGACGAAGCCCCAGGCGAAGTTGCGCATCATCGGTTTGAACCCGATGCGGCCCTCCATGAAGGACAGGGCCAGGATCCCGAAATTGCCGGTGCAGAGTTCGAGCCCGAGGCAGACGATCATCACGAAGCCGACGGGAAACACCAGGGCGCCGACGAAGGGCACCCCGGTCTGGACCGCGCCGGTGAGCGCGAGGCTGGTGGCGATGCCCAGCAACGCGCCGGCCATCATCCCGCGCACCAGCATGTCGCGGATGGGCAGGGCGGCGCGCAGGACACCGGAATCGCTCATGGTCGCAGCCATGTCGGCGGGTTTGACGAAATCCATGGCGAAGCTGTCCGATCGATGGAGGTTCGCCTTCACCAAGCAAACCCAGGGCCATCGTCGAACCTCCGCACGTCACGAAGAGGTCAGGGCGTGCGGCCGCGCCGCCAGCCGCGCAGTTCCGCGATGTAGTCGCCCGGCAGTTGCGCCGCCGACGCCGCGGCGAGCACGTCCTCCAGATAGCCGGGGCGCGGCGATCCGGTGGCGGACGAGCCGCCGAAATAGATCAGCGCCCGCTTCACGCCCCCCGGCGCCGTCACCGGCTGATAGGCCTTGATGTAGAGGCCGGCGGCCACGCCCTCGTAACGGTCGAGGGCCGGCACGTCGGCGAGCGCCAGATCCCACAGCACGCCCCAGACGCAGGCGCGCGGATCGCGCAGCACCGAGGCGTAGCCCTCGCGCATGATGATGAAGCGGTGGCGGTTGAGCCGCCCCGGCCCGATCAGCACCGAGCGCGGACAGCGCGCGGCCATCGCGGCGGCGTCCATGTTGGCGCCGTAGGCGAAGTAGAGCGGCATGGGTGATACGGTTTCCGCCTGATCACGTCGGTGGAGGTCGCCGCAACAGGCCCCCTCTCCCGTTTGGGAGAGGGAACCCGCGCTCGCAACAGACCGCATGGATCGACCGGAGACGGCGCGAGGGCGCGCGGATGTTCCCGATGGCCCCCTCGCGGGCGCGAGGGAGCCGCCCGGATGGTCGGTCCGGCCTCAGGCGAATTCGAGGATCACCGCATCCACCGCGAGGCTGTCGCCTTCCTTGGCGGCGATCTTCGCGACGGTGGCGTCGCGCTCGGCGCGCAGGACGTTCTCCATCTTCATGGCCTCGACGATGGCGAGCGGCTCGCCGTTCTTCACTTCCTGGCCTTCCTTGACCAGGATCGCCTTGACGAGCCCCGGCATCGGGCAGAGCACCTGCTTGCCCGAGCCGGCATCGACCTTCACGGGCATCAGGGCGGCGAGTTCGGCCTCGCGCCGGGTGAAGACCCGGGCCTCGGCCGCCGCGCCCGCATGCTGGAGCGCGACGCCGTTGAGGAGGCCGCGCACCTGGATCGCCACGCGGGTCCCGGCGATCTCGCCCGACCAGACCGGCTCGCCCGGCCGCCAGTCGCTCACCACGTTGGCGACGGAGCCGTCCTCACCGGTGACCAGGATCGTGCCGCCCACCGCATCGACGGTGACGGGATAGGATTCCCCGGCCAGCACCACCACGCGGTCGCGCTCGAAATGCAGCAGGCTCGGGTCGCGCATCTGCCCGGAAATGCCGCGCTTGCGCTGGTTGAGCAGGTGATCGATGGCGGCGGCGGCCGCCGCCATGCGCCGGGCGATCTCGCCCTTCGGCTCCGGCGCGACGAAGCCCTCCGGGAATTCCTCGGCGATGAAGCCGGTGGAGAGGTTGCCCGAGCGCCAGCGCGGATGCGCCATCAGGGCCGAGAGGAACGGGATGTTGTGGCGGATGCCGTCGATGGCGAAGGAATCCAGCGCCTCGCCCTGCGCCTCGATGGCCGCGAGGCGGGTGGGCGCCCAGGTGACCAGCTTGGCGATCATCGGATCGTAGTGGATCGCGATCTCGCCGCCCTCCTCCACGCCGGTGTCGTTGCGCACGGTGGCGCCGCCCAGCGCCCCCTCGGCCGGGGGCCGGTAGGTGGTCAGCCGGCCGATGGAGGGCAGGAAGTTGCGGGTCGGATCCTCGGCATAGACGCGGCTCTCCACCGCCCAGCCGTTGAGCTTGACCTGATCCTGGGTGAGCGGCAGCGCCTCGCCGGCGGCCGAGCGGATCATCAGCTCCACGAGGTCGAGGCCGGTGATCATCTCGGTGACCGGATGCTCGACCTGGAGCCGGGTGTTCATCTCGAGGAAGTAGAACGACTTGTCCTGGCCGGCCACGAACTCGACGGTGCCGGCCGAATCGTAATCCACGGCCTTGGCGAGCGCCACGGCCTGCTCGCCCATCTTGCGGCGGGTCTCCTCGTCGAGGAGCGGCGACGGCGCCTCCTCGATGACCTTCTGGTTGCGGCGCTGGATCGAGCATTCGCGCTCGCCGAGATAGATCACATTGCCGTGCTTGTCGCCGATCACCTGGATCTCGATGTGGCGCGGATCGGTGATGAACTTCTCCACGAAGACCCGGTCGTCGCCGAAGGACGAGGCGGCCTCGGACTTGGCGCGGGCGAAGCCCTCGGCCACTTCATCGGCCGAATGCGCGATGCGCATGCCCTTGCCGCCGCCGCCGGCCGAGGCCTTGATCATCACCGGGTAGCCGATCTCGTCCGCGATGGTCACCGCGTGCTCGGGGCTCTCGATCACCCCGAGGAAGCCCGGCACGGTGGAGACCCGGGCGGCCGAGGCCGCCTTCTTCGACTCGATCTTGTCGCCCATGGCGGCGATGGCGCCGGGATTGGGGCCGATGAACACGATGCCGGCCTCCGCCAGCGCGCGCGGGAATGCCTCGCGCTCGGAGAGGAAGCCGTAGCCCGGATGC
>JAKONB010000417.1 GCA_022702195.1 Beijerinckiaceae bacterium
GACGGTCGCCCGCCGCCCTGGCCCGATAGGCGGCGGCGATCTCGTCCATCATCAGGTTGACCGACCATTCGTCCAACGCGATGTGATGGAAGAGGAAGGACAGCATCTGCCGACCCGTGGCCGGATCGATCAGGAAGCGCAGGCGCAGGGGCAGTTCGGTGGCGAGGTCGAAGCGGTGTCTGGCCTCGTCGCGCCGGTCGACGCCTTCGCTCTCCCGGCTCGTCCAGAACCAGCGATAGCGGCCGAGTTCCGCCATCGGCACGACCCGCTGCCGCACCACGCCGTCCTCCTGCCGGAACAGGCTGCGCAAGCCCGGATGACGCGCGATCACGTCCGTGAAGGCGTGCGCGAACAGCGCCTCGTCGACCGGATCGAGGAAGTCGAGCACGAAGGGCAGATTGAAGATCTCGTTGAAGCCGAAGGCCGCACAGGCCTTCCACAACGAGGCCTGCGCCAGGGCGAGCGGTGCGCTCTGCGCCTCGTCGCGCGACGCGCCCGGCTCGACGGGTGCCCCGACCGGGCCGACGCGCCGGGCCTTCCGGGCCAGAGCCGCGGCACTCGGGAAACTGAAGAGATCGTCGAAACGCAGCGCGATGCCGTGGTGGCTCAGCAGCCGCCCGATGATGCGCGTGGCGATCAGCGAATGCCCGCCCTGGTCGAAGAAATCGTCGTCCGGTCCCATCTCCGGCGCGTTCAGCGCCTCGCGGAAGGCGGCGAGGATCAAAGCCGCGACCGCCTCCCCCGAGGGCGGGACGGGGTCGGCCGTATCGCCATCGGGCGACGGGGCGACGGGGGCCGGCATCGGCTGGCCCGGCAGGGCACCCTCCCCCTCGGCGAGCCAGGCGACGAACCATTCCAGCAGGACAGGGCCGATATGGGGCGAGAGCCCCTGCCCGGTGACGAGCTCGACGGCCCAGCCCTCCGGGCCGTCGCGTCCGATGGCGAAGGACAGGTCCGGCCGGGTCTCCAGGGTCGGCAGCGGCAGGCGCTCCACGCAGCCCCCCTCGATCCGGAGCATCCGCACGATGTCCGTCATCCAACCGACCGAGACCGTCGGGTGCTCCGGCCGGCGGAGCAGCTCGTCCTCGGCGGCGCGATCTTCGCGCGGTCGGTCGAGGCGCGTGAGAATCGCGCGCCGGAGCCGGTCGCCCGATGCCAGATCATCGCCGTTCAGCGTCAGACGCCCGTGGCCATCGGCGGGGGATGGATCAGAGCTGGCCCCGATCGGCGTGGTGCCTATCAGCAGATCGACCGTATGGTGGCCGGTGAGGGCGGAGACGAAGCGGGCGACCGAGGCGGCGAAATCGGCCAGCACCTGCCGGTCGGACGCGGCGCGCCCGGCGTCGCCGAGCCGATCGGCGCGGATCGAGACGCCGAAGCGTCCGGCCGTCCCCGCGCGCGGCGCAACGCCGCTTCCCCCGTGGACGACGATACCGGCCGGTTCCCCTCGGCCCATCCAGGACGGCAGCATCGCGGAGGCCGCGTCGGCTCGGAGCATCCAGGCGCCGTGGGACGACGCCTGGGCGGGCGGGATCGGCTTGCCCGCGTAGGCGTCGGCGATGGCGCCGAGAATCCGAGAGGCCGGATAGGCGGCCGCGACGATCCGGTGCAGGACCAGAGCGAGGATCGTTTCCTGCGGCCCGGCGATCATGAGCGCCTCGAAGGGCGGCTCGCCCTCACCGTCCCAGTTTGCCCCCTGCCGGTCGAGGATGAGAGCGACCGCTTCGTCCCGCGACTCGGCCCGGACCCAGCGCAGGGTGCCGCCCGCGCCGGTTTCCTTGTGCAACTCGCCATCCGGGTCGAAGCGGTAGCGGGCCTTGAGATCGGGCCAGGCCCGGACCATCGTCACGATTGCCGTGGCGAGTTGCCCGAGGTCGACGCCGCCGGTCAGCCGGCAGGCGACCACATGCTTGAACACGGCCTCGGGCGCCTGTTGCTGGGCGAGCCAGACATGCTCCTCGTAGGGGGTGATCCGGGGCTCCGGCGGGCGAGACGGGGCCTCGCGGCGCAAGCCCGGCGCCGGATCCTTCGCATGATTCTTCAGGGCGGCGTCGAAGAGCCGCCGCTCCTCGGGCGTCAGGGCTTCTTGAAGGTGATCGGACATATCCTGTCTCCCTGATGCGGCGGCATGCGAGCGCGGCGCTATTCGTCGAAATCGTCGTGGACGGCGACGGCGCCCCGGCGCCAATAGCCGTGGGCCCGCACCCACGCCCGGTTGGCCCCGCGCTCGTCGACGAGGACGCTGCGCAGCCGCTTGGCGAGCCCGGACTCGCAGGCGATCCAGGCGTAGCAATCGCCCTCGGGCAGCGCGATCGCCCGCAGGGCCGCGATCATCGCCGCCCCGTGATCCCCCGCGTCGCGGTGGCGGTGGACCCAGCTGATCACGGCACCGGCGGGTCGGACGAGCGGGATCTCGTCCTCCTCTCCGTCGACGTCGATCAGGGCGATCGCCCGGCTGCCGGCGGGAAGCTCCTCAAGGCGGCGCGCCAGGGCGGGGAGCCCGGTCTCGTCGGCGATCAGGAGATGCCCATCGAAATCGAAGGGAACCAGGGCGGACCCGCGCGGCCCGGCGACCCAGGCGGGGTCTCCCGGCCTGGCACCGGCCGCCCATCGGCTCGCCGGGCCGTCATGCAGCAGGGCGAGGTCGATATCGAGTTCCCGCGCGATGGGGTCGTAGCGCCGGGGCGTCAGATCGCGTCCCAGGGGCTGCGGTCCCGTCCTGGGAAAGACGAGCCCGTCCGGGCCGAGCGTGGGCAGAATGGGTGTCGCCTGGCCGGGGCCGGCGAAGAACATCTTCACGTGATCGTCGAAACCCGGGCTCGTGAAGCCATCGAGTTCAGACCCGGTGAGGGTGACGCGCCGCATCGACGGCGTAAGATACACCGTGCGCAGAACCTCCAGGCGTCGCAGCCGAACCGCGTGGCGCTGGCGTCGCGTGGTCCGCCCGATGCGTGTGTCCGCGCTGCTGGAGTCGCTCGTGTTCATGCGCCCTCTTTCCGACATTCGGTTCCATGGTGGCGGAGCCGGGTCCTCGGCGATCCGCGCACGTTCGTCCGGCGGCATGCATCGCCCTCACGGCTCGCTCGCCGCCCATCCGGGCACCTGTTGGTCGATCGGGACCGGATTTCGTCCGGCATCGACCGGAGCCGAACTCTCCTCACGTCTTCCCGATCATGGCTGACGACGGATGCCGATCGCTCGCGTCAAGACGCTTCGACAACAGGCAAATAAAATCGGGGATGACATAACGAAGAAACAGAAATACGACAACAACGATGTTTTAGATCAAGATTTATTCCAAACAAACCTACGACTGTCTCACCCAAAACGCCGATGCAAGAACGGGCATCGGAAAGACCACAGCCCTTCGATCGCCGGGCATCGCCCGCGCAACCTCCGACCGGCGATCTTCGCGGGGTCGCGTTTCCCGTCAAATCGGGGCGAGAGGACGCGACGGAATCAACAGGAGCTCGAATGCCCCCTCCCCCGTCGCGAACGGCACCGGGTCTCAAACGCCGCCGGGAGCCGCGTTCAACCCGCCGGCGATGAGCCCGCCGCCTCGCCGGCGGCCCGCGCGGCAGTTCTCGTCCACCGAACGCAGTGAGCCTGCCCCTCGGTCCGGACCGACGCCCTTCGGAAATCAGAGCATTGTTCGCCGAAGCGGTTGCCGGTTCGCCGCCAGAGACTGCGACACTCCGCAATCTGCTAAAGCATCGTCCCGAAAGGTGGGCCCCCGGCTTTCGGAAAAGGACGATGCTCTAGAATCGGAACTCCATCCCGCCGCCGATCTCGCGCGGCATGACGACCGTCCCTTCATAGAAGGCATTGGTCGCCGTCGTGCGGGTCAGGCGCTGGAACGTGACGGAACGATCATCGAGGATGTTGTTCACGAAAGCAAAGATCCGGGTGTTGTCGCTCAGGATGTAGGTCGCCCGGGCATCGGCCACCGTGTAACTCCGGATCTTGGCCAGCGGATTGTTGACATCCTCGGAGAAGTAATCGTCCGTATAGCGAACCTGTCCGCTGAGGGTGAATTTCGGAACCACCTCCCAATCGAATCCCGCCTTGAGGTTATAGGCGGGCGCGCGGCCGAACACCTTCCCCTGGAACACAGCCGGGATATTCTGATCCTTGGTGATCTTCGTGTCGAGGAGACCCAGGCCACCGCGCACGCGCAGATTGTCCAGCACGAGGTAATCCGCGCCGATCTCGGCGCCGTACGACCGGGATGCGTCGACATTGACCGTGTAGGCCTGGACGAAACCGCCGACGAGGCCGGCATCGATATAGCGCTGCCCGTTCTTGAATTCGCTGTAGAAGACGTTCGTGGTGAGGAACATCCGATCGTCGAACAATTTGGCGCGGGCGAAGAGTTCATAGTTGCGAACGGATTCGTCCTTGAACGGGACGTATCGCGCCGAGGTCAGATTCAGCGTCACGCCGCCCGGATTGTAGCCTTCGCTGTAGAGGGCACCGACGGTGAGATCCTTCGTGATGTCGTAGGACAGCGATACCTTGGGAAGAACAGCATTGAAGGCTCGACTGTAATCGAGGCCGCCCCTGGCGAAGGGCGAGGTTCCGACCCGGTTCACGTCGTCGTATTGGTAGCGCAGGCTGCCGGACAGGGTCCAGGCGTTCAGGAAGCGATAGTTCAGCTCGCCGAACACGCCGAGGCTGTCCCTGCCGTCGTTGTAGCGCGTCGATCCCCGCAGGTTCAGGGTGTCGACCGAGTCCGTCGAGAAGAAATAGTACCCGGCCATGCCGCTGAAACCGTCGACCAGGGGATCCCCGAAGGTCAGGCGCGTCTCGTTCGACACGTTCTTTGGATGGATCGTCGCGGAGCCGTTGGTCACCGGCGCGGTGAAGCGCTTCGTCTCGACATCGGAATATTGCAACTGATTCGTCAGCTTGATTCCGTTTCCGAAATCGTAGTTCAAGTCGAAGATGCCGACATTGGCGTTGTTCGTATAGGTCGGCGCCGAGGTGACGATGCTGTTGAGGCGCGCGAACGGCCGGGTCGCCGCCTCGAAGGTCGGCTGATTGTTGAAGGTGTGCGAGAATGTGAGCTTCGCTTCCAGGCCCGGCAGTTCGGACGGCAGCCAGAGCAGCTTGAAGCGCACGTTCCGCGCCTCCAGATCGAGGTCCGTGCCGGCCCCGTTGAAGGCCGGATTGGTATAAGTGATGAAGTTGTTGCGCGCGTGGTAATCCACCGCGAGGCGGGCCGCCACCTGATCGGAGAGCGGTCCGTTGAGCACGGCCGAGCCGCGCATCAGCTCGCGGCTGCCATAGGTCACGCGGAACCGGGATTCGGGCGTGAAGGTCGGGTCGTTGGTTCTGACCAGGATCGCACCCGCGATGCTGTTGGCGCCCTGCGAGATGGTCTGCGGCCCGCGAAAGACTTCGATCGTATTGACGTCCCAAAGCGGAACCGAACCGAAGACAAGCTCATTGTAGCTCAAGTTGTGACCATCGACATTGATGATCGTGCGCGGAACGGTGCCGCCGAAGAACGCATTCGCGCCGGAATTGGGCCCCTCGCTGTCCTGCCCGCGGATCGTCGGCGCGCCCCCGAGGCCCCCAGCGGCCGGGAAATTGACGTTGGGGGTCCCGAGCAACGCTTCGGAGACGGAGCCGTCCTTCACGTCGCTCTCGATATCCTTGCGGGTCAGGACCGTGACGGAGGAGGCCGTCAGTTGAAGCGGACGCGTGATCTTCTCGCCGCTGACGGAAATCTCCTCCAGTTCGACCGGCTTGGCGGGAGACGCCCCGGCGGGATCCTGAGCCAGCACCGGCGTGCCCAGAACGGACAGGAGCGTCGCGAGGCTGACGCTTCGCAACAGGCGGTCGGAAACGCGGGTCGTCATGGACAGGCTCACTCTCGTTCGGAGCTGGCGCGTGGGCGGGGCGGTCGCCAACGGCCCCCAGGCACCATTCATCCCACAATCCGGGAAGCGTCCCGCATGTCAATAAATTGAACTGTCCCTGATCGGATTGATCCAGGTCTGTGCTCGACATACAACGATCATTGTTTGTTTTAAGACTATTTCCAATGTATCGACCGCCGGTCTTGGGAAGGATCGGGTCCGGCGGCAGGACCCGGCACCGCGGATCCCTCACGACACGCCTGGGACGAGATCGGCGGCAAGCTCCTCGGGGACGCAGACGACTCTCGGGGACGGATGTGCCATCGTCGGCGTTCCCCTCCCCGCGAGGCGGTGGTCGACCGGTTCACACGCGCCACTGGAGAATGGTTTCT